>CAYVTN010000001.1:0-25178 GCA_964454395.1 uncultured bacterium
CAAAAGGTTTTTTGGAACGGGGGCTTTTTTTGTGCAGCGCGCGGGCCACCAATTCCTTGCCCGTGCCGCTTTCCCCATGAATCAGGACCGTGGTATCCGAGTCCGCCACTTTATCAATCATGGAATAAACACCACGCATGGCATCGCTGTTGCCGATAATGTCATATTCCACCAGCCGTTCGATTTCAGATGACAAGACTTCCGTAAGTTTGGATAGATTGCGTTTTTCCAGGGCGCGGTTGATAATTGCCTTTAATTCGGCGTTATCAAAAGGCTTGGTCACGTAGTCATACGCACCATATTTGATGGTTTTAACCGCTGCTTCCGTAGTGTTGGTGGCGGTTACCATAATGACATCAAGATAAGGTTCAGTTTCTTTAATTCTTCTGAGAACTTCCAGGCCGTCCATTTCAGGCATGGTAATGTCAAGAAGCACCAAGTCAATATTGGAGTTTTTATTAACCTTGTCCAAGGCTTCCAAACCGGAAGTCACTGCGATGGGATTGTATTCATCTTGGAGCATGAGGGTTAAAGCTTCGTTGACTTGCTTGTCATCATCAACAACTAAGATTGTTGGCTTCAAAATCATCCCCCACTCTTTTAAAGTTGGCGTTATTTTACCTGCTTTTTATTATGGTGTCAAGGAATATTCCGACTTTTTATGTGCACTATGCACAATTAATTGTATATAAAATATTTTTTATATTGGTTTTATTGACGTTATAAGAAATTTATAAGCATATACTTGATACTGGAATGCATAATTTTCATTGCAAACTATGGAATCCATTCCGTATATCATATCCGTTTTTCTTGCAAAAATCTATAACTTTATCCGCAGCAAGTTGTGGAGCATTAATGGCCCCCTCACCTTAATCCTCTCCCCCAATGTTTGTTGGGGGGGAGGCAGGGTGAGGGGGAAAAGCCTTTGATTTTAAAGATAATCCCTCACCTCCATCCTCCCTGTGCCCGGAACGGGTATCCGACTTCGCTGGACTATAGTCCCAAGAGGAGAGGACTATTTTATTGAGATCCTCAACTTTAGCAAAGTTGAGTAAGATCAAAAAAACCCTTTCCGCAACAGAAACTAATTAATGAACTATTTATCCCACAGTGTAAGCCCTCGCGCCAGGGTAACAGCGAAAACCTGTTCAGCCCCGGCTTTTTTCAAGGCCCGGCTGCATTCATTAAGCGTGGCTCCGGTGGTAAGCACATCATCCAGTAAAATAACATTGCGATGCTTGACAGCACTATTGGCTTCCATGCTATGGCGCATATTTTTCAACCTATGTTTCCGTGTCAGGTGATGCTGCTGCTGTGTGGGGCGGACATATTTCAGGGCATTTTTAAAGTAGTCCAGCTGAGATTGCCGAGCGGTTTTCCCCGCTATTGTGGCCAAGGCATGCGGCTCATGACCAGACCGGGCCGGCACATTGATCATCATTGACTCCGGCAAAGGCTTGATTTGTTTTCTGATTATTTTACCAAGCCTGTGGGCCAACTGAGTCATCACATAAATATCAGGTTGTTGTTTTAGCACAAGGACAAGTTCTTTCCAAGCGCCTGTATATGGCCCCAGGCAAAAGACTTTATCAAAATGGAAGTTCAATTTTTGACAGTAGCGGCAGCCGTCTATTGAATATGGAACGGTCATCGGCAGCAGCCGCCCGCATTTAAGACAACGGGGGCGTTTATTTAACGAGGGAAAACAGCGGGAACAAATCAGAGGCAATGCACTCCGGTTGGCCGGACGGTGACAAGCAGGGCAATCGGGCGGGCTTAGGAGAGATTTAAAATGGGCCAGCCATTGCAGCGGTTGGGGTAATGGTTTCATTGCAGGCTCCTTGCAGGTTTAATGATTAGACCGCAAGAAACCCAATTCCTTTTCCTTAAATTATGATTTTTTTATATATTGACGGTTCCACGCCTGCCTGTTTCAACAATCTTAGCGCCGGACCTTATTATTTCCATTAAAATTTCAGCGTATAGGACGCATTGACGCGATAAATGGGTTCGGACTTCAGATAATCGTCTCTAAAGGTATCGTAGGATACCGGATCATTAAACAGATTATAAATCACCCCTACCACACTTAGTGCCTTATAGGTGCATCCCACGCTCAAATCACATTGCCTGATCCATTTGGCTTTGACTTCATTAAGACCAACGGTCATGGGTGTGCGGCTGAAATTAGTGTAAAAATTCATAAACAGCAGATCCTGATAATGTAATTCCAGAATGCCATTGCCCACATCGGCCACGCCCTGGGCCCAGGCGGGATGCTCCGGCTGCTTTCGGGCGTATAAATTGATCCGGCTGTAGTTTAATTTAACCCGCACATAGTCATTAGGCGCCACGCTGGTTTCCAATTCCAGTCCATGGCCAATGCGGCTGTTGGAGTTATCCCAAGATACCAAGGAAGGTGCGGCGTTTAATTGAGCGGCATAAAACAACCCCGGCGCGGGAGGCAATAAAGAACTAATCAGGCTGAGATCAGGACTGTATACATACAAAGATCCATAGGTGTAGGCAAATTGGATTTCGTTGTGCGTTTCCCAGTAAAAATAACCGGCCTTGGCTTGGAACCATTTACCCAGTTCATATTCCACGCTGGCTTCACTTTGCTGAATGCTCTCGGGTTTCAAATCCGGATTGCCTGTCCCTTTATAAAAGCCATAATCGGTTTGGGTATATCTCTCCAGAATCACCGGCGAACGGAAAGCACTGCCGTAGAGCCCTTTTATCCGCAATCCCTTGACCGGTTGGTAGATCAAACTTTCCCGGGGGCTGAGGTTGCTGCCATAATCCTGGTTATAATCATAGCGCAGTCCGCTTAAAAGAATCAGTTCTTCTCCAAAATGGTATTCATCCTGAACAAAAGCAGCGTAATTGTTATCCGCGACCTCATCGGTCACATAATAATCCTGGTTGGACCAATCGAATTTCACATTAAGCCCGGCCAAAAGATAGTTATTTTGCGGCCAGGAAAGGTTATATTGGAGTTCGGTCATAAATTCGTTCATCTGCCCTTGGCCTAAATCCGTTACATCCAAACCGCTGCCGCTCACGATTCTGAGGAAATCATTGAGGCCGATGTAATAATTGCCTATGGCCTCGGAAATTAGTTCCATCTGGCCTTGATCAGTAATGATAATGCCCGGCGTAGGGTCCGGAAAATCACTGATACTGTTAATTTTTTTACGGTCAAGGTTCCACAACTCCGTCTGAACCGCTTTATTCAAATTGTAATTATCGGTGAGATGTAATTGTAATTTGGACAACTCATTCAATCCCAAGGTATAAGTACTGTCCAAATAGATCATTTCCAATTTCTCTACGTTTCTGGGCGTGGGCGTGTAGGCGGAGCCCGGCCATGGGTCATTGGAACGATGGTAGCCGGCCCGCAGGGTCCAAATATCCTTAAGATTAAGGCTGAAACTGGCCTCGTCCCCGTCATACAAGTCATTGGGATGGTGGCCATTTAAAGTGTCAACGCCCAATTGCCGCCAATAACTGGCCGACACTTTGTAATCCAGGTCATTCTGCTTGGTACCGTAGGTCAGGCTGTATTTTTGCGACGCTTCGAAATCACCGGGTTTGTTGTCTACACTCACCTCTGTTTTCAGCCCTCCAATTTCAGCGCCGGTTTTGGTGATAATGCTGATGACGCCCGCATAAGCATTGGCGCCGTATAGCGATGATCCCGGACCTTTGATCACCTCGATCTGTTTGACATTAGCCAGGTTGGTGCCAAACTGGCCGTCATAATTGCCCCAATCCAGGCAATTAACTTTCCTGCCGTCCACCAAAACCAGGATCTTGTTATTATAGGACGCTTGCATGCCCCGGAATCGCATGGTATTAAAAACGCTGTCATTGGCAAAGCTGACGCCGGTCATATTGGCCAGGGCTTCGTAAATGGTCAAAGCGCCGCGCTCCCTGATTTCCTTTTCCGTGATAATGGTCACCGACCCCGGCACTTCCGAAAGCTTTTGCAGGCGCTTGGTGGCGGACATGACCATGATGTCGTCGCTGAACAGCATGAGTTCCGTCACTTGGCCTAAATTATCCATAGCTTTTACAGGCACAATTGCGCCGGCAACCCAAATCATTACCATAACTATGGCCAGTGCGGTTTTGCTGATCATGTATTTATCCTCCCATTTTAAATTTCATTAAAATTTCCATGTATATCCCAAATTCACCCGGTAAAGGGTCTGGCCCTTCAGGTAATCATCTATGGCGCCGTTATAGGCTATCGGATTTTCAAAAACATTATACGCCGCGGCCACAAAGCTAAATTGATCAATATTAAAGCCCAGGCTGACGTCGTATTGCGGCAACCATTTGGAAGCCCTGTAAACTTCGCTAACTATATTACCATCCTTATTGATCTTTGTCGGGCTGGCGGCCACGTGGGCATAGAAATTAAGAAAAACCATATCTCTATAATGCAATTCCAGCACCGCGTTGGCAATGTTGGCCACGCCTTGATCCCAGGAAGGATGAACCGGTTCCTTCCGGGCATAGAGGTTGATGCGGCTGTAATTCAGCTTGACCCGGGTATAATCGGTGGGCGCAATGTTGGTTTCCAATTCAAATCCGTGGCCAATGCGGCTGTTGGAATTGTCCCAGCTTACAAAGGCAGGCGCCACATTCAACGCTTGCAGATAGAGAAATCCGGGCGTGGACGGCTGCATGGGATCAAGTAAGCTGAAGTCAGGCACATAGGCATAAAGGTTTCCAAAGGTATAGGCGAATTGGATTTCATTCTGGGTTTCCCAGTAAAAATAATCGGCCTTGGCCTGAAACCATTTGCCGATTTCATATTCCACGCTGGCCTCGCTCTGCTGGATGCTTTCCGGCTTAAGGTCCATATTGCCTTGGACCTCATAAAAGCCGTAATCCATCAAGGCATAGCGTTCAAAAATAACCGGCGAACGGAAGGCGCTGCCGTAAAGGGCTTTGAAACGCAATCCTTTAAGGGGTTCATAGATCAAACTTTCCCTGGGACTGAGGTTGCTGCCGTAATCGAGATTGTAGTCGTAGCGCAGGCCGCTCAAGAGGATCAGTTGATCCCCCAAGTGATATTCGTCCTGCAAAAAAACGGCATAGTTGTTGTCCGTCACCTGGGCCTGATTATAATAATCAATGTTGGACCATCCCAAGTCCACATTCACGCCGGCCAGGAGGTAGTTGTTTTGCGGCCACGACAGGTCGTATTGCGCCTCGGCGATTAAATCATTCGTCTGACCCCGGCCCAAATCCACCACATCCAGGGCGCCACCGGTAGCGATTTTAAGAAAATCATTAAAGTCTATGTAATATTCACCCACGGTATTGTTAATGTCGAAGTCCATATTGCCCTGCTCATCTACAATAACCCACGGCGTCGGTGTGGGCAGGTCGCTCGAGCTGTTGATCTTTCTTCGGGTGATATCCCAATATTCACTGCGCAGGGTCCTGGTCAGGTTATAATTGTCGGTAAGATGGAATTTAAGATTGGACAGCTCGTTGAGGGTCAGCTTGTACGTGCTGTCCAGGTAGATGGACTCCAATTCTTCCGTATTTCTCGGGGTCGGCGTCCATTCCGAACCGCTCCAGGGATTGCTGTTTTTTTGATAGCCGCCCTTCAAGGTCCATTGGTCTTTCCATTTCAGGCTGAAGTCCGCCGAATCCCCGGTATACAGGCTGTTGGGATCAGTGCCGTTGTAAGGATCAATGCCCAATTCCCTCCAGTAGCCGGCCGAGACTTTATAATCCCAGTCTCCGGTTTTATGGCCGTAAGTCATGGTATATTTCTGCGAAACTTCAAAGTCACCGGCTTTGTTGCCCACGCTGACTTCGGTGGCCAGCCCGCCAATCTCCGCACCGTCCTTGGTCACGATATTGATCACCCCGGCATAGGCATTGGCGCCATAAAGCGATGAGCCAGGACCTTTAATGACTTCGATTTGTTTGACATCGGTCAGGTTAGTGCCGAATTGGCCGTCATAATTGCCCCAATCCATGTTATTCACTTTACGGCCATCCACCAGGACCAGGATTTTATTGTTGTAGGAAGCCTGCATGTCGCGGAAGCGCATGGTATTGAACAGGCCTTCATTGTTAAAACAAACACCGGTAATATTGATCAGGGCATCATAAATGGTGAGCGCTCCGTATTCCTTGATTTCCTTTTCCGTAACAATGGTCACCGACCCGGGCACTTCCGAAAGCTTTTGCAGGCGTTTGGTGGCGGACATGACCAAGATGTCGTCACTGAACAGCATGAGTTCCGTCACCTGGCCAAGGTTGTCTCCTGCTTTGGCCAAGCCGATCAGACTGTTTGACAAAATCACCATCATGGTAAAACAGAGAATAAGTTTTGCTGGAGTTCGCACGGCCAACCTCCCTCTCATCAGTCTTTAACCTGTCAATAGTTTCGGCATGCTGATTATAAGCTTAACGGGAAATTAACCGGACGGTCTTCTGTTTGACTCAACTTTAGCAAAGTTGCCAAAGTTGAATTTTTGATTTTTTCAGCATCACAACAACATGATTTTTGCGCTGTTCCGATTGAAAAGGCTGTGAAATCTTAATTTTACATACATTTTTTTCGCTGTGTAAATAGCTTCTGTTGCGGAAAGAACAATTTCTCTATCTCCTCTCCCCCCATGTTTGTTGGGGGATCACATCCATCCTCTCTGTGCCCGGAACGGGCATCCGACTTCGCCGGACTATGGTCCCAAGATGAGAAGAATATTTATTAAGATCAAAAAAATCTTTACGCAATAGAAACCGGACAGGTTTAAAAACCCAACGTATAGGAAGCATTGATGCGGCAAAGCGGCTTACCCCGCAGGTAATCCCCATTTTTTTCATTGTAGTCCAAGGGGTTGTTAAAAATATCAAGCGCGGCCACCACCACGCTGAGTCCGCCGATTTTACATCCCAGGCTAACATCGTATTGCTGCGTCCATTTGGATTCAATCTTTTTGCCTTTTATGTCCAAAAAATCATCGCCATAAGCCACAGGCACGCGGGCCGTATGGGCATAAAAATTGAGAAATAGCAGATCCTGATAGTGCAGTCCCAACACCGCATTGGCAATGTCACTTACGCCTTCAGCCCATTCGGGTGCCACCGGTTTTTTACGGCCATACAGATTAACCCGGCTGTAATTTAATTGGATCCGGGTGAACTCCGTAGGCGCTATGGTTATTTCCAGTTCCAGGCCATGTCCAATACGGCTGTTGGAATTGTCCCAGCTCACAAAGGCAGGTGCGATATTCAATTGATCAGTATAAAACAATCCGGGAGCAGCGGGCATCAAGGGGCTGATCAGGCTCAAATCCGGCGAATAAACGTAAAGCGATCCCAGGGTATAGGCAAACTGAATTTCATTGGCTGTTTCCCAGTAAAAATAGGCGGCTTTGGCACGAAGCCATTTGCCTGACTCATATTCCACGCTGGCTTCGCTTTGCTGCACGCTTTCCGGCTTGAGGTCGGGATTGCCGTTGGCCTCATAAAAGCCGTAATTGGTCTTGGTGTAACGTTCCAGGAAAACCGGGGCTCTAAAGGCGCTGCCGTAAAGGGCTTTAAAGCGAAGTCCCTTGAAGGGTTCATAGATCAGGCTCTCCCTGGGACTGAGGTCGCTGCCGTAATCCTGGTTGTAGTCATAACGGAGGCCGCTGAGCATGATCAAGCGGTCCGCCAGATGGTATTCATCCTGAAGGTACACGGCATAATTTTGATCGGTCACTTGACCGCCCAAAATATAATTTTGATCAACCCAGTTATAGTTGAAATTGATGCCTGCCAACAGATAATTGTTCTGAGGCCAAGCCAGGTCATACTGAAGCTCCAGCACGAGCTCGTTGAGACGCCCTTTGCCCAGATCGACTACTTCAAGCGCACTGCCGCTGGTAACACGCAATAAATCATCGACGCCGATATAGTATTGTCCCAGCGCGTTGTCCGGGAGTTCTATCTGCCCTTGGTCCGTGAAAATCATCGATGGCGTCAGCGAGGGAAAATCGGCAATGCTGTTTATTTTTTTTCGATGCAGATCCCAAGTTTCGGTTTCCACCATCCGATCGGCGTAATAATTGTCGGTCAAATGCACCTTAAGACTGGAGAGATCATTAAGTTCCAGTTTGTAGGTGCCGTCCAAATAGAGCATGTCCTGCTTTTCATGGTTGCGTGGTGTAGGCGTGAAGGTCGAGCCATCCCAGGGGGTGGTGGAGTCAAGATAGCCGCCCTGTACCATCCAATCGTCCTTGAACTTGAGCTTAAAATTGGCGTCCGCCCCGGTATACAGATCATTGGGATGGTCCACATTGACCGGATCAACGCCCAGGGCGCGCCAATAACCGGCGGTCACCTTGTAATCAAGAGTGCCTTTTTTACCGCCATAGGCAAGATTGTATTTTTGGGAAATTTCAAAATCGCCCGGTTTATTGGCGAGGCTGATGTCGGTTTTTACCCCTCCAATATCAGCACCATCCTTGGTGACAATATTGATGACACCGGCGTAGGCATTGGCCCCATACAAGGAAGACCCCGGGCCTTTAATGACTTCGATCTGTTTAACGTTGCTTAAATCCGTCCCGTATTTCCCATCATAATTGCCAATGTCCATGGTGTTGATCTTCCGGCCGTCCACCAAAACCAGGATTTTGTTATTATAAGCTGATTGCATTCCCCGGAAGCGGAGCGAATCGAACAAGCCCTCATTGATAATGACCACATCGGTCATATTGCGCAGGGCTTCATAGATCGTCAAAGCCCCGCTCTCCTTGATCTCTTTTCCCGTGATAATGGTCACGGACCCCGGCACTTCCGAGAGCTTTTGCAGGCGCTTGGTGGCGGACATGACCATGACCTCGTCGCTGAAGAGCATCAGTTCCGTGACAGGACTTAAATTATCCATCGCCATAAGGATGGGACTGCACCAAGCGGTCATCACCATAGCCATCAGACCCATGGTAAGATATTTTTTCATTTCCCCCTCCTTAGTATCGTCGCCCCCCTGAGAAACGCTAATAATCCTCACGCTAATAGTTCAGGGTATAATGGCGACCGATCTGGGCACTTCCGAAAGCTTCTGCAACCGTTTGGTGGCGGACATGACCATGATTTCGTCGCTGAACAACATGAGCTCCGTCACCTGCCCAAAACTGTCCAGAGCCTGAACCCCTTAAAATGAACTCAGAAGCGCTGAAGCAAATACCAGCATGGTTATAATTATTCTCATGAGAGCACGCATAATCCCGCCTCTTATCAAGCTTTCAAGGCAATGGAAGTTACGGCATTTTTTGCTTTCACTTGATAAATCCAGGCAGGTTTGGGCTCAAGCAGCAGCCTAAAGGCTATCCCAGCCCTTGGATTTTTGGGGGGATTCATTAAGGTGGCATCGAACATGGACTGAAGCAGCTATTGAATCTATGCAGGTCCGGGTTGAAGGCCGGATGGGTTTAACTGAGACGAGCGCGTTGGCATGCTGTTGAAAAAACCGGATGGCTCTCTTCCCGGGCAACCTTGTAAGGATTTTTCAACCATGTGTTAGAATTTGCATCGGAATTAAAATACGGCCGTAATACCCGCTTTGACACTGATGGCCCAATAATCGTGATCAACTTCAATGTGGTCAAAGTACCATTGATTGGTCACTTTGATATCGCCTTCCACATTGCGCCAGAGGGAGTAGTTGATGGTCGTATCATTGGTGTATTCGTTGACATTTTTATTGTAGAGGGACGTTTTGATGGGTTCGTTATGGTAATATTCTTTATTGTCGGTAAACTTGATATTAAAATAATTGGTTAGCCTTAACGTTTGCTCAAGTTTAATCAAGGCGCCGTTAAAAGGCCAAAAATTGGGCAGCCGGATGGGATCTACCATGTTCAAATTATAGTTAAAAGAAATACCGGCATCGTATTCATTTTGCACCAGTTCCTTGCTCAAATCATCCCCCGAGGCCTGGTGCTGCGTCATCAATTTCCCGGTCAAGGTGCCACTTAAATCCGCGGTAAGACGGAACGGAACGGTAAGCGAAGTGGTGTGGGTGGTATTAAGCGTGGAGACGACATTTTTGGCATTAAGCTGCTTGTTCAAATCGTAACGGTAATCCAAATTGAGGGTTTGAAAAGCCAGCCAATCAAAAGACGGCACTTTGGACCAATTAAAAGTTCCGCCCAGGGACTCGGTCTCGGTCGTGATATAATTGTCCCGGGTATTCATGTTTTTGGTCCAGGTGGTGGAGTATTGCGGGGCCAGGGTGACATTGGGAATGAAATTGACACTGGTCGTAAGGCTGTCCGTCTTCTTTCTGGAGTTAATATACGCGTTGTTTAATTTTTCATCGTCATCCTGAAAGGTCTTGGGATCAATAAGCCATTGATCCTGAAAATCGAGTTGATCAATGGTTTGGTTGTCCTGTTCATATTTATAAGTCGCCGAACGGGTGTATGTTTCATTGAAACTGAATTGCGGGAAGGCATTCCATCCCAGGATATCCCCCAGATTAATGCCTGATTGGATGCTCAGGGTGCCCGGCGTGGAAAGTGAATCCTGAATATAATCGCGGTTATTGGTCATGGTATAACTCAGCGACGGTGAAAGCACGGGAATGCTGCTGATATTAACATTTAGTTTGGCAATCTTGTCCAATTGGGCATTGCGTAACTCATCGGATTTGTAACGATCCGCGGGATTGAGTTCATAATTGTCACGGTAATAATAACGATAGAGAGACAGAAAACCTCGGTTGCGGGTGCGTGAATAGGTAAATTGGGGGGTGAGGCGCAAAAACCGAACGGGCGAATAGTTGCCGGAATAGGTGTAACTTTCCTCCCAACTGTGCTCCCACCGCGAATAATAGGCATCCCGGGCTGAAATGCTGTTGCTCAGGCTGTCGATGTCTTCTTGATTATACATGGTATGGGTGTCGGTGTAAGTCAGTTTGCCGCTCACGGTGGTGGTGCCAATGGGAAAATTAAAGATCCTGTCCGGCAAGGAATAAGAAACCTGCGGATTGACCGACGAAGTTTCCTCGATACTGTTGGGCTGGGTGCGCTGTACAATATACTCACGCACGCTGCGGCTCCGGTTGGTGTGCACTGAAATATCAAGCCCGGGAATTTGGCTATATCCGATGCTGCCGGATAAGGTTTCAGTGGTCAAATCAGGGTTGGTAAAATTGTTGGAATAAGAAAAATCGTCACGGTTTTCCTGCTCGGTGTAGCTTTCATTTCTGGACCAGCTCATCTCGACCGGCATAAAACTGAATTTGGTGAGCGACCCGGACACCTGCTCGCTGACCTGGCGCTGCTTGCCCACCGGCGATTGATCAATGGTAAAGAAGTCGGAATCCACGTCACGGTGGTCGGTACGGATGGTGAACACGTCACCCCACTTGGTGGCCGTGCTGACGCGGTAAGCCATTCCCTGCTTGGAGCGGGCGCCGGTCACACGCAGGTTGTTGATCCAAATGGCCTCCACCCCGGATGTGGCGTTGGGATTATAAACCCCGATGGAGATGGTTTTAATGTTATTGAGGCCGGGCAGGATATTTTCCCCGAACACTTCCTTCCTTTTCCCGTCGCTGTCGTCCAACTCCAAAGTGACCGTATTCCAGGCGCTTATGGGCTGCAATTGATCCAGGGGCAGGCGGTATTCATAATAATTATTGTCGTCAATGCCCAGGCGTACAAAGACATATTCCCCGGCCGCGGTCTGGGTCTGTTTATAAATATCAAGCCGCAAATAGCGGTAACGCGAATAATCATAACCCTGGCTGGCCGTGGTGAGCGTCCGGGTAAAATAATAGGCCGGCGTATTGCACTGGCTGTCCGCCGGATCGGTCACATCCCGGTTGGTCAGGTTATACTCCAATTTGAGTGATTTCTCGTTGAGCAATTGTTGCTGTTCATTTTGTGTCTCATCAATGATGTAAAAATAAGTGTTAGGCACATACTGACTGTCGGTTTCCAGGCTGATGGCCGTGGTGTTGATTTTGTCGGAAGGCACGGCGCTGATGGAATTGCCCAGGCTATCCACGGCGCCCGGGGCAACCACAGGCTGCCATTTATTGCCGGTCAGATTAATGGATTCGAATTGAACGTACCCGCTCTGGTCCGCCGCGCTCTGCCCGGTCATCCACATGCGGACATGTTTGACAAAACTCATAAAGGCCTGGTCCTGCGGGTTGATATTGACCGCGCCGCTGGTGGTGGTAAAGGCACTCAGGGGAATTTTATAGATATGCCAGCCCGGCTGCAGGTTAACACTGTATTCATAGTAGCTCTCCACCGTGTCCAACTGGTCGTTATTATCCATATCCTCGTTGTCTATCTGACTGTTGCCGTCTCCCCAGTAACCGGCGGGCGCACCCTGGGGAAAAATCCCTTCTCCGATGTTCCCGGCTGTCTGATCCCGGCCAATGACAGGCTGATTGGTGATGGGATCGTAGCCTACAATGGTATTAACCGGTCCCACGTCATAGCCCTCTATTTTTTTCTGACGGTCCCCTTCAAAATTGAGCTTCCCGTTGCCATTGCTGTCTTCGCTGACCAGCCCCAGATCCACATTAAGCTTAACGGCGGTGGATGACGGTGCGGAGGAATAGATAACCATTTCCAGGAACCGGTATTCATGCAGGTTGGACCCGGAACTGCTCAAAGGATAGACAAAGCCGTCCCAGCGGTTGCTGTTAAGGCCGTTGTATTCCCAGCGCAACTGGTGCTTTTTATCATTGCTGTCCACCGGCGTGCGCCCGTACTCATAGACCACGGACGGTTTGATGTACTTGCGCTGGTTCGGATCAGGAAAACTGCCGGTGGAAGGCCGGCTGGAGGGCGACCAGATATTGTTGGCATTGGCGCCGACAGGCAAAGAGAGCACATTGTCCGACCCGTCCATGTTGTCCACCATGGCCACGCCGTCTTCCCCGGCTTTGCGGTAAGTGTTCAATTCATAGTGGCTGTAGGCGCCCTCAGCCGACACATTAACCGAGAGCGGTATCTTGGCGTCTCCGAAAAGAGGATGCAACATGTCGGAAAAATCCTTGGGGTTGAGGTTGAGTTGCATATCGGCGTCGTAGATGGCAAGGGATGTGGGCGCTGAATTGACATCGGGAATATCCAGCGGCGTTTGGCTGGCATTGTATAAAAAAGTGGATCCTATGGTCAGCCGCTTGTCGATAACATCATATTCCGCCCGGGCGCCGAATAAATTGGTCTGATATTGCCCGCCAAAAGGCAGGTATTCGTAGGTAATGCTGATATCACTGCTGCTGGCAATACTGTCGGGGTTAAGAAAGGTGATGAAGCCCGTATCGTAATCGATGAAGTAATCCGTGTTGCGTTGCATTTTCAACCCGTCCTTGCGGATCACTTCCGAATCCTTGATGACATTCCAATGGGAAAGGTTGAAAGTGGAAATGGTGTTTTTAAATTCCACATGAATGGAGATGTTGTTGGCAATGCTGTTGTTGCTGCCGCCAAGGGTGGTGTTGTAAACCGAACTGTAGGCGTCTTTCAGGCTGTTGTTATAAGCATCCGATTTATAGCGCAGCGACGGATTCCCGAGGGTGTCGGCGGTAAAGGGATAATCATGCCTGAAGGTAATGGTGCCGAAGGTGGAATCAATCGTGTAAATCTTTTCGGCATTCAGGGTATCCGTGGGCAGGGGCAAGGAATACTCTTCGCCGTCACTTTTGGTTATTTTCATGACAAAATCACGGTCACTCTGGGGATCCACAATGTTCTGATAGCCCAGAGTATAGCGCTGCATGAGCATCATGATGTAATTATTGGAGAGGGCGGGATTGCTGGTATTGTAGTCCTGAATAAGGTGGGCGTTGTCATTGGTCTTGCCGTCAGTGGGAACATTGAGGGTGCTGTAATCCAGATTAATCTCCCCGTTGAGGTCATAACCCACGCTGTGTTCCGCGCCGGCGTTGTCCGTGTAGCGGTAGGCCACGGCCACAGACCAGGTCTGGGCAACCGGCTGGGTAAAGGTTACAATGCCCAACTGATAGTCCACCGTATAATCGATGCCCGGAGAAAGGCGGTTGTAAAAAATATTGTCGGTGGGCGCATTACTGGCCGGCCGGGAATTGGTGTCATTCACGCCGTTGCGCACCCAAATCTCGACCGATTGGGGCACAATGCCGTGAATCGTCTGGTTAGGGTTGCTGCTGCTGTAAAAGTCCTGTTTGGAGTTATAAATAGGCAGGTTATAATTATTGACCTGAGCGGGCCAATCCTTGGTTAAATAATAATACCGGTAGGCCACAAAACTGGTGTCCGGAATGTCGATTTTTTTGGGGGACGTATTGCCTTTGAAACTCTCGGTGACCGTGATGCCCTTGGTTTGCGCGCCAATGGCGGTAAGGTTAAAGCCACCGTAGCCTACCTTGACCTTGGCGCCAAAGAGATTTTTGTTGTACCCCGCAAATTCGGTCTTATCCAGATCCAGGTTAATGTCGCCAAAGGCTGCTTCCTGGACCACTTCATCCGGATCCCCGGCGTACTTGATGGAAATTTTGCGCTGTTCCTCCTGGGTGTCGTCATAATCCACGTCCACCGTGATTTTTTTGCCCACTTTGCCTTCCAGGCGCACCTGTAGCTCCTGCTCCAGGTTAAACCCTTTTGTCAACCCTGAACCCAAAGCAGGTATGGGATTAGCGTCATCGGATTTGCTCAAACTGACGATATCAGTGTATCCAATATCAATTTTTTTCCGTCCTGATATCGTCAGGGATGAATTGGGTGGCAGCCCGGGAATGGCGGTGGAGAGAATCCCCTGTTTGGGAATGGCGACGGGTTTGAGGGGTGAAGCCGTGACTTCCTCCGAAGGCGGGCTTTCATGATCCTGATTATCCACAGCCTTCACCAGGTAGGTATATTCCCTCCCCAGAATAGGTTTGGTGGTGCTGTTTTCCTCCGAGTCCACAAAGGTGGTTCCAGCCACCATTTTTTTGTTAATGGGCTCCCCGTAACCGGTCTCCTTGTCACTTTTCCGGTAGATTTGATAGCCTTTCAGGCCATAACTGCCTGCGGTGGAAGGGGCCCAAGTCAAGCTGATCATGTCATCCGATTTCGGAGTGGCGTCGGGTTGCAGCGGCGAGGTGGGCGGAGCAAAAGGCGTGCTCTCCACCGCCACGGCCGGTTGGGAACGGTTGCCGGCATTGTCCTGGGCAAAGAAGGTGTAGTAATAGGTCCTGCCATTGACCAAGCCATGTTGGTTGTCGCCGCGATCGGTGTACGCCTCCGCTTTCAGGGGTTCGGTAAATAAAGGTTCTCCCAGTTGTCCTTTTTCAGTGGACCGGTAAATCATATAACCGCACAAGCCGAATTCCCCGCCTGAAAAAGAAGGCAACCATTTCAGATGCACTGATTGGTTGCCGGCCGTGGCTTCTACGGCCCCTGGTTGGCAAAGCATGGGAATATTCAGTACCTTAAGCGGTGTGGAGGAGGAGTTACCCCGGCCGTCGATGCTGATAACGCTGTAATAGTAGGTCTTGCCATTTTCAGGCGGACTGGTGGAAAAGCCGGACACGTCCAGGAAATACTCATCCATCAGAGGGGAAGGATTGACCGGCGCCGGCCAGTCCGCAGCCCAGTAACCCGTAAGTGGAGATTCTGCGCGGAACAACTGGTATTTGGGTTTACTGCCGTTGATCAAGGGAGCCGGTTCCCAGGCAATTAACACGCGGTCGCCGCCGCTTCGGGCCTCCAGCCCGGTTGGCGGCATCAGAACACTATTGTTAACCGCCGTAGTGACCGTATTGCCCGTGCTGGAAGCTGTTGCCGGGGTGGATGGATTAAGGCTTCCGGACGTCGCGGCTGCAGTCGGTGTGGCCACGGCTGCGGTTGGAGCCGACACGGCTTCAGTTGGCTTTGCCACGGGCTCTGAGGCCGCCGGCTGGGCAGCCCAAAGAGCGGACCAACTTACTATGACAGCAAGGAATAACAAAGACGTTATTCCGGCACTAACCCTCAAGACGCGTTTCAAGAACATCCTCCAATTGCACTACACCTTTGTAAAACAAGGTCACTGGTTGCGGAACCGGGTGGAAACCTATCTTTTTGGTGTACAGATCATTAATATTGACAGTTTATCATTATCTTCTTACAAATAACCTTTCAAAATATCATTGATGAAATTTTCCCTAAAAATCTGGTTCCTTTATTATCCCCGACCTTTTGGGTAGTGGCAAGTTTATTCTCTATTAGCTTTAAAAATCAAAGCCATTATATTTGTCCATTGTATATTAACGGCGATTTTAGTAAAATTCCTAACATATATGATTTCCGGGGAAATGTATTTTCGTACCTGCCGGGATGGTCATTTTTGGTTCAATCCCCTACATGGGCCGGCAATGTCCGCACAAGGCAGGGGCTCAAGATGCTGCCGAGCCCCTGCTTCAATTCTGAGGAGTTTGTCTTGAAATTAACCTCTACCGCAAAATTTTATCTCACCCTGGCGCTCCTGACGGTTTTCAGGCTTTTGATCATCGGCCATTTTGAATTGGCTCCTGACGAGGCCTATTACTGGACCTGGTCGCAGCATCTGGACTGGTCCTATTATGACCAGGGGCCCATGCTGGCGCTTGTTATCAAAGCCTTCACCTTGCTCTCCGGCCATGTCAGCGAATGGTCCGTGCGCCTCGGTTCGGTGCTCCTTTCCGTCATTAGTTCCATGTTGATTTTCTATACCACCAAAAGGCTTTTCCGGAGCGAGCGTGCCGCTTGGCTGGCTTTTTTAGGGCTTAACATCACTTTGCTTTTTTCAGCCGGCGCCCTTTTAATGATGCATGACAGCATCATGGTCATGTTTTGGATGGCAGCCCTTTATTTCTTTTACCGGGCCGTGGTGGAAAACCGGCACTGGGCTTGGGGGTTGGGCGCCTTGATGTTGGGCCTGGGCGGGCTTTCCAAATATACCATGGCTTTGTTCGTTCCCGGTCTGTTGTTGTTTCTGCTGCTTTCTCCCCAAGGCCGGGCTTTTTGGAAAAAACCTTACCTGTACCTGGCCGGAGCACTGACCATAATTCTGGTCTCGCCCATTGTTTTCTGGAACATTGCCCACCATTGGGCATCCTTTAACCATATCGGGGATCTGGGCGGCGTGCATCAACGCCACTGGTTGCATATTAAATCCGTGGGCGATTTTTTGGGCGGCCAACTGGGCGTATTGTCGCCGTTGATGGGCCTGTTTTGCCTGGCCGCACCCTGGATCGGATGGCAAGAATGGCGGAAAAAGGGGGATTATGCCCAAGCCTATCTTTGGCTGTTTTCCTTTTCCGCACCAACCCTGCTGTTCTTTTTCCTGTTGTCCTTTAAAACCGAGGTTTACGCCAACTGGCCCGCCCCGGCTTATCCGGCGGCCTTGATGCTGCTGGCCGGCTGGACGGACAGGTTGTTGCAGGGTCCGATGGGCCGGCGTACCAAAACATGGCTGGCCGCGACGCTGATCGTTTCCTTTATTTTTACCGGTGTGGCCCATCTGCAAGTGCTCCATCCCTTCCTGCCCCTTACCGGCAGGGCGGCTGATTCCGTCAATCGTATCCGCGGTTGGCGCGAAGTGGGCACCCAGGCCGGCATCTGCCTGCGGCAATTGCAAAAGCAAAGCCAAGCGCCCGTTTTTTTGGCTGCCCGGCGTTATCAAATCGCGGGGATTCTTTGGTTTTACACCCCCGGCCATCCTGAAGTTCAGTTGCTGGCGCGGTATGATCCTGCCAAAAGCCAGTTTCAAATTTGGGACCGCAGGGATCAACTGGCAGGTCATAATGCGGTCTACGTTTGTCAGGATCAGTGGGAAGTGGATCATGTACGCCGTTTTTTTGAAAAAGTGGTGGCGTTGCCCGACTTTGAGGTCATCCGTGGCCGTGACCACATCAGAACCATCAAATATGTTTTCTGCTATCATTTCAAAGCCGGGAAGCAGCAGTGATGAAAACCCTGCGCGCTTATGTCCTGAAGGAGTTAATCTTTCCCTTTTTAATGGGGCTGACCGTGTTTACCTTCATCCTGGTGATGGACCGTATTTTCACGCTCACCGACCTTATCGTGAAGTACGGCGTATCGGTATTCACCGTACTTAAATTGCTGTTTTTCATCCTGCCGTCCACCTTCGCCATCACCATTCCCATGGCTTGCCTGGTGGCGGTCATGGTGGCTTTTTCCCGCCTCAAAAGCGACAATGAACTGACGGCCATGAAAGCTTCGGGCATCTCTTTGCTCCCCCTGGTGGGCACCACCCTGGGATTGGGAGCGGTTTTAACCGCGGCCATGATCATCTTCAACAACACCGCCCTGCCCTATGCCAATTACGCCTACCGTGATCTGTATTTCAAGATCGTCAGCCAGCGCGCGGCCATTGTCATCGAAGACCATGTTTTCGTCGAGGATTTTGACGGTTACGTTTTTCGCGTGGGACAGAAAAATCCCATTACGGGTCAGTTAGAAGACGTGGTGGTCTTTGTGCGTGACAAAAAAAAAGACAAGGATTTCAGAACCATCGTGGCTAAACGGGGACAACTCATCAGCGACCAGGAGAATCACCGGGTTATGCTTAAACTGGAAGACGGGTACATGCAGATGGTGCAGCGCAACGACCTGAAGACTTTTTCCCAAATTTACTTCCGCACCAATTTCCTTGATCTGGATATCAACCGCGAGCTGGCCAATTCCGACCGCCAAGCTTCACGCAGCGCCCGGGAAATGACCATGGGTCAGATCAAAAAGGAGATTGCCAAACGGCGCCAAAATGGCGGCGATATCCGGCTGCTGTGGGTGGAGTATTTCAAGAAAACATCCATTCCTTTTGCATGTTTCGCTTTCTTTTTGATCGGTGCGCCGCTGGGCATTCTGGCGCCGCGTTCGGGCAAATATTTTTCTTATTTCATCGGGGTTCTTTTGATTTTTGTTTATTATATTTTCATTTCCCTGGGGGAAACCTTCGGGGCTGACGGCAAAATGTCTCCCTTTTTGTCCATGTGGCTGCCCAATTTAATTCTGGTGGGCGCCGGCGCCTACTGCCTGGCCTGGGTAATCATGGAAAAAGCGCCCTTTTTGGCCGGTTTGCAGCAGCGCTGGTCGCAACAGACCACCGGGCGTTCCGCTCCCCGGCAGGAGTCAAGACGATGAGTACCTTGTCCAAATATATTTTGAAGGAATTCCTCAAACCGCTCTTTTTCACCATTCTTGTGTTTGTCGGCCTGTATATCATTTCCCAGATGGTGGATGAGATGCGCTCTTTCGTCAACAACAAACCCGACCTCATTTTGATCGTGCTCTATTACCTTTACCGCGTGCCCTATTTTTTCGTGCAAATCCTGCCCATGTCCGTTCTGCTGGCGTCCTTGTTTTCCCTGGGCCAGTTGGCCCGACAAAATGAACTGATCGCCATACGCAGCTGCGGCATAGGCTTTTTTAAAGCAGTCTCCCCCATTTTGGCGGTTTCATTGGTTTTGGTCGTCATGGTGCTGGCGTTCAATGAACTGGTGATCCCCTACACCAATCCGCGCGCCAGCCGCATCAAACGGGTCTCCATCGAACACAAAGACGATGAGTCCCTGCATTTGCAGCGCGATTGGATAACCCGCAGCGTTTCGGGCAACAGAATCCTGCACGCCCACCATTTGGATGCCCGGTCCGGGACCATGCAGGATGTAACGCTCTTAAAATTCCGTGACCAGCTGCACATGGAGAGCAGAATTGATGCACCGACCGCGCATTGGATAAAAGGCCATTGGATCTTCATGCGGGGCGTCCTGCGCCGCTTTGATGAGAAAGGACGCATGACCGCTTACGAACGGTTTTCCAAGCTGGCCTTGCCTTTCCGGGAGCTGCCCCGGGAGTTTATCCGCCAGGAAAAAAAGGACGACCAGCTGCTTTCCACGCCTTTGCGGGAACTGAGCTACCAGATAAAGCTTTTAAAAGAGATCGGCATTGACCCGAAAAAAGAAGAAGTCTATTTTCATTTAAAAATTGCCTTTCCTTTTGCCAACTTCATTCTGGCCTTGCTGGGCGTGTCCCTGCCTTTTGTTTTCCCCACCGGCAGGCGCAGCATTGTCTGGACAGCCATCGGTTTTGTGATCACCATCATCACCGCCTTTTTTTATATCGGCTTTATTGCCGTGGGATCGTCCTTTGGAAAAAACGGCATGTTGTCACCCATGCTGTCGGTTTGGATAGCCAATATGGTGTTCGCGGTGATCGGCATCTGGCTGATGACCAAAGCCCGCAGTTAAAAGAGGAATTTGGTCAAGCCAGCACAATATCCAATATTTCGTATTTCTTCAATCCGGCCGGAATCTTGATTTCTATCACTTCCCCTACCGAATGGCCGATCAAGCCTTTGCCAATGGGCGAGGTGGCGGAAAGTTTTCCACTGTTAAAATCAGCTTCAGCCGGAACCACCAGCGTATATTCCAATTCATCTTCATTATTCAAATCCTTGAGTTTAACCTTTTGGCCCACCGACACCTTGCCCTCGGGAATATTGGACCGGTCGATAATCTGGGCGCTTGCCAATTGGTTTTGCAATTGTTGAATTCTCAGCTCCAATTTGGCTTGTTCTTCCTTGGCCGCATCATATTCGGCATTTTCCGATAAATCGCCGTGTTCCCGTGCCACCCTTATCGCCTCCGTAATTTCACGGCGCTTGGGCCCTTTCAAATAAGTCAATTCTTCCTGCATTTTGTCATACCCTTCCTGGGTCAGGTAAACCTTGTCCGACATAAAAACCTCCTCGTTTATCCGGGTTCTGGCCTAGGACCCCGGGTATTGAGCGCCCGGGCTCCAGTGCATTTGAAATCCGCTTCCGCTTAAAAACCTCCATTTTAGTCACAAGCAAAAAAAATGTCAAATGGATGAATCCGGGCATCTGATGGATTGCTTTTTTTCTCATTTCTTTCTAAAATAAACGTAACTGGTTCTTTTTGCGGAAAGACAAATTTTCCGAAAAGCCGTCATGGGTATTGTATCCATCCTTAGGCGGCATTGAGAAAAAACGCTTCAGCGAGCGTTTTTTCTCTCTGAAGCGGTTTGCTCTGCAAACCGCTGACCGCCTAAGGATGGGTACAATACCCAATCCGCAACAGGAACTAACTACTCAGGTTTTTTGCGTTTCCGGCTTGGATACGCAAGAGACCTGAGTAGTTACAAATAAATTATTATTCGGCAAGGTACAACCCCTCTCACAGGAGGCGGGCATTCGCATCAATGGAATGAAAACATGAAAAAAAGAGTGCGTCTTACCATAAAAAGATTCTGGAGAAAGCTGCGTCTGTGGTCCGGCTTGGAGAGCAAACTCCGATACAAGCTGTTTTTCATGCTGTTTATTCTGCTCAGCCTGCCCTTTATATTTTTCTCTTATTTGGCCATTCATAAAACATCCAATTATCTTTTTTTGGAAGCCAAACAGGAAAGCCAGTATCTGTCTGTGCGATTGCAACAGTTCGTGGACCATTATTTCATCGATCTTTTCAACAACACGGAAAACCTGTTTCAGGATTTTTTGGTTGCCCATCCGTCGGCTACCATTTTCAACCAAATCAACAGCCCCCTGCTCCGCAGCATCAATGCCAATCCCGCACTTTTGGCCTTTAGTGTCGAAGGACCGGGGCACAGACAATTGTTGTCCTTAAACAAAAGCAAATTCAAAAAGGAATGGCGCGTCCAGTTGCGCTGGCGCCGGATCCGGTATGATAAAAGAAGTTTCGAAATCGCACCGCCCCATTTTGACGAGCAGTTTAAAACCACGGTTCTACCCGTCCGTTTCAACGTTACCAGCCACGAACACCGGCGCTTCAGGGTCATCGTCCTGGTGGATGTGGGCTATTTCGAAAACGCCTTGCTCAAATGGCGTTTCGGGGATGATACCACGGTCACAATGGCAAGTGAGGACGGCACCGTCATCATCCCTCCCACGTTCCCTCCCAATCGCCCCTTGGCCATTGAAAAACTGCGCCTCCATCAGTCAGGGCGCTCATCTTATATCGAACTGGTGACCAGGAAGCGCGGCCACGCTTTTTACCTGTCTTACATCCGCAGTACTTTTTTAAAATGGGGTATTTTCGTGGAACGGCAAACAACGATTGCCTCCGACCTGGTCAGGCGGCTGCGCACCATCTTTATCTTTTTTATTGCCGGTACGCTTCTCATCAGCCTTTTAGGCAGTTTGTGGATCGTCGCCAAAATCGTCGGCCCCATTGAGGCTCTGGACGCGGGCATCAAACTGATGGAAAACGGCTTGTTGATGGAGCCCCTTCCGGTCATGTCCAAAGATGAAATTGCCCGCTTGACCATCAGTTTCAACCAGATGATGCAAACCCTGAAGGTACGCGAGGAAGAGATCAAACTTCAAAACAAAAAACTGGCCTTCTTAAACGATATTACCCGGACCATCAACCAGTCGGCCAATTTGCACGATATTCTATCGCTGGCCATGAAAAAAATCATCACCCAGTTGCAAGCTTATTCCGCTTGGGTTTATATCCTCGATCGCCAAGGCAGTTATTTGCATTGCATGGCCCACCAAGGCCTGCTGAAAGACCCGGTGCCCGAACTCAATCTGACCGTGGAAGAGCATCAACCGTGGGTCAAGGTCATTACCAACGACCAGGTGCACATCCTGCATGAGCCCCCTTCCTCCAGCGCGCATTTTCCCGAGATGCCCTTTCCCGGCTCCACGGAATTGATGCTGATTCCTTTGCGTTCCCAAAAGAAAGTCGTGGGTCTAATCGGCATTGGCAGCCGTCGTCAGGCAAGGTTTAAAATGCGTGATCTGGCTTGGGCGGAAAAAATCGGGAATGAGCTTGGCATTGCGATTGAGAACGCGCAGCTTTATTCGGAGCTGCAGTTGCGGCTCAATGAATTGGAAGCGGTGAACAAGGATTTGCAGGAACTGGATCAGTTTAAAACCAGAATTTTATCCAATGTTTCCCACGAACTGAGAACCCCCCTGACATCGATCAAATCCTATGTGGAATTATTTTTGGACGGCAAAATCGGCCCGCTGGACAACATGCAGAAAGATAAACTGGCCATCATCAAACGCAATATCACCCACTTGCTCACCCTGATCGAGGATTTGCTGGTTTTATCCAAGCTCCAGGACCAGAAGAAACATTTTAAAAATCTCGAGGTGGTCAATTTGCAGGAATTGGTGGATGAAGTGATTGCGGCCACCGAGGAAATGGCCAGGGCCAAGGGGCTGCAATTACAGCGGATGGGGGCCAGCCAGTCCGTCATGGTACGCATCAACCGGTCCAAAATTGTGCAGGTTCTGCACAATTTGGTTTCCAATGCCATTAAATTCACTGATCAGGGCGGCATCACCATTCGCTTAAGTCTGAATGCCTCCAAGCAGGCGCCGCTGGTCAAGGTTGAAGTGATTGATACAGGCACTGGCATCCCGCAAAAGTTGCTGCCCAAGATTTTTCATCGTTTTTATCAAATTGACAATTCTTCCACCAGAAAATATGTGGGCACGGGCCTGGGACTCTCGATTGTCAAGGAAATCCTGGACGCCCATCAAAGCCTGATCCATGTCCAAAGCGAGGAAAATAAAGGCAGCACTTTTTCCTTTGAATTACCGGTTGTTAACCAGGTGGTGATTTAACCGTCTGAAGCTCCAGGCACTTCAGGCCGGAACATTAAACATCCTTTTAATGCCACGCAGCGCTTGCTTGGTGCGCTCCTCATTTTCGATCAAGGCAAAGCGCACATAACCCTCCCCGCCTTCACCAAAGCCCGCGCCCGGGGACACGGCCACCTTGGCTTCGCTCAGAAGTTTCATGGAAAATTCCACCGAAGAAAGATCCCGGAACGGCTCCGGAATCTTTGCCCACAGGAACATGGTCGCTCTCGGTTTAGGCACTTGCCAGCCCAGTTTGTTCAAACCATCCACCAGTACGTCGCGGCGGCACCGGTAGGTCTCCACAATCTGCCGGACACAATCCTGGGGCCCGTTGAGGGCGGAGATGGCGGCAATTTGGATGGGCGTGAACATGCCGTAGTCCAGATAACTTTTTATCCTGGTCAACATGGCCACGGCCTCTTTGTTGCCCACCATGAATCCCACCCGCCAACCGGGCATATTGTATGTTTTGGAAAGCGAATAGAATTCCACCCCCAGCTCTTTGGCCCCGGGCACTTGCAGCAGACTGGGCGACTTGTAACCATCAAAACAAAGCTCCGCGTAGGCATGATCATGAATGATCAATAGATTTTCAGATTGCGCCAGGGCCACTACTTGTTCAAAGAACCCGTAATCCACGGTGGTCCCGGTGGGATTTTGGGGAAAGGACAGCAATAATGCTTTGGGTTTGGGCCAGGAGTTTTTACAGACATTGATAATCTTGGTCAAAATATTTTCATCCGGCTCAAAGGGAATGCTGATCACATTGCCTTCCGCCAAAATGGTGGAGTACGCATGAATGGGGTAACAAGGCGATGGCACGATCACCGTATCTCCCGGATTGAGCATGGCCAGCATAAAATGGGAGATGCCTTCCTTCGCGCCGATCGTGGCAATGGCCTCCGTATCCGGATCAAGGTCCACGTCAAAACGGCGTTTATACCAACGACAAATGGCTTCCCTTAATTTATAGACGCCTTTGGACACGCTGTAACGATGATTTTGCGCTTTGGCCGCAGCTTCCACCAGTTTATCCACGATATGCCGCGGCGTGGCCATGTCAGGATTGCCCATGCCAAAGTCAATGATATCTTCTCCCCGGCTTCTGGCTTTTTTGGTCTCCGCCGTGACTTTGGCCAGGACATAGGGAGGAATGCGTTCTAACTTATTGGAAATCATAGGGGCCTCTTTCATCTGCATTAAAAAGTTGCTGAATAAAATAGCGTTTTTTTGGCGTTTGGTCAATGCCTTTGAACATGCCTTTGAATAACCAAAATTCACCGTCAAATTCCGAATCGGCTTTTAGGCACAAAGGTGTTTATGAAAAATAGGTTCACCTGAATATCAAATCACCTATGCGGATATAGGAGGCCTACCTCGGGCTCATTTTCTTTTTCGGGCTTTGGACACCTTCCCTGCCGCCGGGGTAGGCAAGACCGCAGGGCATCACCCCTAATCCCAAAGGTTTTCAAAGGGGGCTGAGGTGCGTCCTCGCGATCGGCGTGAGTCGAGTCCCAATTTAAGCCCGAAAAAGAAAATGG
>CAYVTN010000002.1:0-21888 GCA_964454395.1 uncultured bacterium
CAGACCAAAGTCAATTTCTCCGCAGCAAGCTGAGGAGCGTTAATGGTTCTCTGCTATTCCCGTACCCCCATCCGGCCTAACGGGACTGCTTTCTGCAGCAAGCCACGGGGTATGGATTAAGATAATCAAGATTAATGGTGATCGCAAAGCATCCGAAACTATAGCTGGTTTGGACTGTTCCGACCACATCCTGTGAATAGGAATACCTGATGACTTCAGAGCTGATCTTTATGGGGATAGGCCTTGTTCTTTTGGGAGGCAGCACCATATTTTTTATGGTGACCGGCCTGGCCGGACGTTTTCCCTATTCCAAAGCCTTGGCCGTCTGGCTTGCCCTGATCGGGTTGCTGGTGCTTATCAAATATTTAAGTTGGCTAAAACTGCCTTCCCATCCGGTCATAATCATTGATTTGATCTTTCAGACCGGCCTTATGGTTATGCCGCTTTCGCTGGGCTGGTTGGCTGGGCGTTTTTTTAAACCGGGCAAACGTCTTTTGGTTTGGGGAGGCGGCTTTTATGCGCTGATTTCTTTATTTTTTTTAGGTCTGATTTTTTTTGATCCTGCACGCTATTTTGGCGGCAAGGCCATGGTCATGGCAGCGCCCTTCCCATTCTGGTGGGTGATGGCGTGCAGCCTTGCAGCCCTTGGCTGGAGCGGTTACCAGGGCCTGAACGTTTGCCGTGCCAAACGTGATCCCTTTCTCAGACAGCGCTATTGTGTGATGGGCGTCCTGGTGACAGCTCAAATCGGTATACTGTTGTTTTGCCCCTTACCTATCCCGGCCGCACCCTGGCAGGCGTTGATGATGATCATCATGATGGCGGCCATCAATTGGCTGTTGCTGGCAACCTTCACTTATTATCCTTTTTACAAACTGTGCATGACGCTTCAGAACCTGTTGGTTAATGGTCTTGTACTCATCCTCTTGGCCTTGCCCCCGGCGCTGGCTTTTGGGTTTGTTTTGTCACTCATGAGTCATTATTCCCATCTTCACATCATACTGGTATTCTTTCCCCTCTTTCTTTTCCTGATTCCTTATGCCCGAACCATGATCCCTTTGTTGTCCGGACCGTGGCGACGTCAAAAACGCCTTTCAAAGCAGGCAGATCAGGTTTTGTTTAATGAAATTGTTAAATTGAAATATCCGGAAAAATGGGCGGAGTATGCCTTGCAGATTATAAAAAACGCGGTGCAATGCACCGGGCTCAAATTGGTGATCAAACGGATAGAAAGGTCCCGGCTGGTGGTCCGGGATGAGCATGAGAACGCGGTCATGCCGGCGTCGTATTACGGAATTCTGGAATGGTTTTTGGTCCACCCCGCCCTGATGACCGCCCATGATTTGGATTTTGTTGATCAATCGGATCATGATCTGCCTTTGGTCCGGGATTTTTTCAACTATTTGGAAGCTATGGTCCTGATGCCTCTGACGGTAAACGATAATTTTCTGGGCTGCATCGTTATCAGCCGGCAATCCCATGTTCCACCGCGACAGGGTGTCCTGTTTTTGGAAAAGTTAAAACCCGTGGCGGCCATGGCGCTTTATAATGCATATTTTTACGAACAAATCCGGCAAATGAGCCGTGATCTTTGGGATATCAATGAAAATTTGCATGAAAAAATCAGGGATAAAACCAAGGCGCTTGAGGATGCCTTAAACCGCATGTGTACCATCAATGAGGAACAAAAGAGCTTTTTTACCATGGCTTCACACAACTTGAAAACGCCCTTGACCAGCATCAAAGCCGCCTCGGCCATGCTGTGGGGACAGGCACCCGACGATGAATTCAAGCAGGGACTGGTCAGTATTTTGGGCGACAATATCGATCGCCTGGAAAAGCTGCTGAACAATATTATCATCATTGCCCAGATGGAAAATAAAACCACGCCGCAATATTCACAGGTGGACTTTCAAGCTTTGATCCAACAGGTATACCAGGAAGCCAATGAAACCTTTGGTGAAAAACAGTTGGAGTGGATGTTCCATGTTTCCCGGGATGTGGAAAAAGTGATAGGTTACGAGCATTACCTGAAGCTGGCTTTGGAACATCTTTTTTCCAATGCCTGTAAATTTTCATCTTTTGGGGGGAAGATCGAAATCAAATTAAGCTGGGCTGACCAAAGGGCTTTGGTCAAGTATAACAGTTTGAACAAAAAAAACAAGGACAACCGTTATTACCTGGAGTTTGTCATCAGCGACCATGGTGAAGGCATTCCGGAATTTGAAAAAGAGAGTATTTTTAACAGTTTCCATCAAGTGGAAAAGAGCCATAAACGGTATCAAGGTAATGGTTTGGGGTTGTTCATGGTGAAACGCATTATCGAATACCATAATGGCGCAGTGACGTTGGAAAGCGCACTATCCCAAGGGTCGACCTTTTCATTTATTTTGCCGGTGGGCCAGGAAGATAAGGTGGTGCAATGATGACGCCGGGGGCGGATGGCATGATCACCAACAATTACAGTTTACATTTTTTAGTGGCCGGATTGATCATGCTCTTCATTACCCTGGATAGTTTTTTGCGCCGGCATACCCATTTTTATGCATTGGCTTTTACCGGAACATGTTTGGGTCTGGTATTCTGGATGTTGGGCACAGGCATGCATGCCATCACCTCTGCGCCTATTTGGCGTACCTTTTTTTTCGTAATGCATCAATTGGGCGTCATGTTTATTCCGGCCGGATTTTTAAATTTTAGCGCCATTTTTTTAAAAAAATATCATGTCTATCCCAAACGCGCCATGAAGGCAATTCTGGCTTTGGCGACCGTGTTTTTCGTTCTTGCCCTTAATCCCCAATGGGGATTGGTAACCGGTATCATTCACTACACTTTTGGAAATTACCCGCGCTATGGCAAGGTGGGACTGGTGTTCATCCTTTATTTTTATCTGGTCATGGGATACAGTTTCATCTTTTGGTGGCAGGCCTACCGCAAGGAACATGATCGGATTCGCAGGCGACGTATGGTTATTTTTATGGTGGCATTTTTGCTTAGCTGTATTGGCACCATTAATTTTTTACCTTGCTTTGGTGTACCCATTTTTCCCATAGGCTACTTGGCCATTTTGCTTTCCACCGGTTTTACGGGTTATGCCATTTATATTTACAAGAGCTCGCCCTTTTCCACTATTTTTCAATCGGTGACCATTTATTTACTGGCTGTTGTGACCGGTTTGTTTCTATGGTATGGCTTGGTGCTTTGGTTGCATGGTGGTGTGCATGAATTTAAACCTCTTCATATCATTGCCGTTATGGCCGCGATCATGCCGGCCATGTTGATTATTTATTATCTGCCCCGGCAATTAATTCGTTGGCGTCACCAGTACCAGTTGGACTTGGAGGGCTCTATTCTGAATTCCATCATCCAGCTCCAGGTCGCCAAAAAATGTGCGGTCCAAATTGCCGGGCTCAGCCGCGAAATGATTAAAACCAAGGATGTAAAAATGATTTTGTTCGATCAATTTACCCTGGTCTATGAACTTATCGACCAGGAAGATCAAAGCCGTTTATTGAGCAAAGAAGAACAGAATGGCCTGGCCTGTTTGGCAGGAGAATCCTCTCTCCTCATTTGGGAGGAACTAAACCATCGTATGGATGCCTTTGAACGACAAGAGGCCTTGCTGAGATTGTTTGAACAATACGACGCCCAGATTATCTTGCCGGTAGGACACGGGCCCACGATTTATGCCGTGTTTTTCATGGGAAGCCTGCGCCGCCAACAACGATTCAAATCTTTTCAAATCACGTGGTTTGAACGCCTGTTGCCTTATGCCGTCGGTGCTTTGACCAATGCCTATAATTACGAACAAATTCGTCAACTTAGCCATGATTTATGGGAGGCCAATATCAACCTCAACGGAAAAATCAGCAAACGCACCGCTACCTTGGAAGCGGCCTTGAATAAAATGCAAGCTTTGTACGGCGAGCAATCCAATTTTTTCACCATGGCCCTTCATAACATCCGCACGCCTCTCACCTCCATTTCGGCGGCTGCCACCATTCTGCGCCGGTCCTGTCCGGACAAGGAAAAGGAGAGCATTTACCGCATTCTGACCAATAATATCGAACGGCTTAATACCCTGGCCTTGGATATTATTGAGATCGCTAAAATCGACAAAGGCCAGGGAAAATACCGGCATTTGCGTTTTGACATCAATGAACTGGTGACCGAAGTATTCGAAAGCATCAATCAAAAATACTATGACAAACATATTCTTTGGAATTATGTGCAAACGGAAAATATTCACTACCTCAATGCCGAGGCCCACCAAATCAGACTGGTGCTTCATCATCTTATTTCCAATGCCTTTAAATTTTCCAATCAGCGCGACAGCGTGGAACTGGTTCTCAAAATGGCCACCACCAAGGATTTGCATAAATACGGCTTGGGCAGCGTCGAAGCGCCCGACGACTTCTATGAGTTTACCGTCAGCGATACGGGACCCGGCATTCCTGCGGATATCCAACACCAATTGTTTGACAGCTTTGTAAAAGGCATCAATGCCCAGTCGGATTATGAAAGCACGGGATTGGGATTATACGTGGTAAAACGCATCATTGAAAATTACGGCGGCGCCGTGGTGTTTAAATCCATTCCAGGCAAAGGCACCACGGTATCGTTCATTTTGCCGGTGTGAGATTGGTCAAGCAGGGAACGGTCGCGACCGTTCCCTGCACTATCAGATGTCCGACATGGCTTTTAATTTGGCCAGATGATTCAAGGCTTCCAGAGGGGTGAGTTCATTGATGGACAAGTTTTCCAAGGCATCCAAAACAGCTTGCCCTGGCGTCGGCTTTTGCTCCGACGGTGCGCTAAAAAGGGTCGGGACCTTGCTTGCTTCCCCGTCCCCTTGGGCCTCATGCTCGGCCAGCCGGGAGGTGCCGGAGGAAGTATAATTGGCGTTTTCCAGGTTGTTCAGGACTTCCTTGGCGCGCTCCAACACCGGGGCAGGCAACCCGGCCAGACGCGCCACCTGAATGCCGTAAGAACGGTCCGCGCTGCCCGGCATGATTTTCCTGAGAAAAATAATGTTCTCCTGCCATTCTTTAACCGCGATATTGTTATTTTTAATGCCGGACAGGGACAACGCCAATTCGGTGAGTTCATAATAATGGGTGGCAAACAGGGTTTTAGCCCTGACCGTTTCATGCAGATACTCGGCTATGGCCCAGGCAATGGAAACGCCGTCAAAAGTGCTGGTACCCCGCCCTACTTCGTCCAGGACGACCAAGGAACGTTCGGTGGCCGTGTTTAAAATCGCCGCCGTTTCATTCATCTCCACCATGAACGTACTCTGGCCGCCGGCCAGATTATCGGCCGCACCCACGCGGGTGAACACCCGGTCGATCAGGCCCATGCGAACCTCGCGTGCGGGCACAAAACCGCCTATTTGCGCCATGATCACGATGAGTGCATTTTGCCTTAAATAAGTGGACTTACCGGCCATATTGGGTCCCGTAATCACGGAAATGAACTGTTGGTCATGGTCAAGTTCCAAGTCGTTGGGAATGAATTTTTCGCTTACCAGCTGTTCCACCACAGGATGCCGGCCATCCTTGATCAATAAAGGCCCATTTTCGCTGAGTTGCGGTTGACAGTAGTTGTTCCTGACAGCTGATTCGGCCAGGGCATAGCAACAATCCCAGGTGGCCACATGACCGGAGGCTTGTTGCAATGCCTGGATTTCAGCCAGGAGCTCAACACGAAGTTGCTGGAAAAGGTCCTGTTCCAAGGCAATAAGACTTTCCTGGGCATGCAGCACCTTTTCTTCATAGGTCTTCAACGCCGGGGTGATGTATCGTTCCGCATTAACCAAGGTCTGCTTACGCTGATAATCATCAGGCACATTTTTGCTGTTGCTCTTGGTTACTTCGATGTAATAGCCAAAAACGCTGTTGAATTCAATTTTCAAGTTGCCAATCCCGGTGCGTTCCCTTTCCTGCTGCTGCATCTCGGCAATAGTGCGCTTGCCGGTTTGGGAAAGACCACGTAGTTCATCCACCTGGGCATGATAGCCTGGTCTGATGACCCCGCCGTCCTTAAGGGTCAGCGGCGGTTCATCGACCAGGGCCGCATCAAGCAGGGCCTTGACATTTTCACAGGAAGGGCAATTCAGGGCCATGGCGCCCAGGGTATGGGATTGGGCCGGGCCGAGGACCTGCTTGAGAACAGGAAGCATGGCCAAGGTGGAGCGCAGTGCGGCCAAATCGCGGGGGTGGGCGGTGCCGGAACCAAGACGGCCGCTCAGACGTTCCAGGTCATAACATTTGGACAAGGCATCCCCCAAGGATTGGCGTAAGGTGGTGGAAGCGACCAATTCCGCCACTGCGGCCTGGCGGCGGGTGATCTTATCCAGGTCCACCAAAGGCCGCAGCAGCCATTGATGCAACCGCCGGCCGCCCATGGCCGTCTGGGTAAAATCCAATACCTGGAGCAGTGTGTGACTGCGGGTATGATCCTGCAGGTTAAAACAAAGTTCAAGATTGCGAATGGTGGCATCATCCAGGCCCATCTGATCATGCAAGGCGTACGGGACGATTTTACGGATGTGGTCCAGGCGGCATTTTTGGGTTTCATTCATGTAATATAGCAAGGCTGCAGCAGCACCGAGGCCGCTGGAGAAACGGCTGAGGCCAAAACCGTCCAGGGACTGAACCTGAAAATAGTCGGTCAATTGGCTGCGGCCGGCATCAGGATCAAAGCGGTAACCTTCCAGGGTGGTCAGATAACAGGACGTGGTTAATGAAAGGCGATGCTTCAAGTGCTGGGCCATATCGTCGGGGACCAAACATTCCGATGGGTTGATCCGGTTGAGTTCGGTCATGAGCATTGCTTCCGCCTGAGGCCCCGTGAATTCAGTGGCGCGGAATTCACCGGTGGACAAATCAGCCGCTGCCAGGCCGATAAGCCCGCCTTCAAAGGCAATGGCAGCCAGATAATTGTTCTGCTTGGCGTCAAGACTTTCAGGAGATAATTTGGTGCCCGGCGTGACGATCTTGACCAATTCGCGTTTTACCATGCCCTTGGCTTTTTTGGGATCTTCCACCTGCTCGACAATAGCCACTTTTTTCCCGGCTTTTAACAATTTATTGATGTAATGATCAGCGGCATGATAGGGCACCCCGCACATGGGGATCTTGTTGGTTCGCCCTTCCCCCGAGCCTCTGGCAGTCAGGGTGATTTCCAGCAGCCGGCTAGCCACCACGGCATCGTCTCCAAACATTTCGTAAAAGTCACCAAGACGGAAAAACAACAAAGCGTCTTTATTTTCAGCTTTGATCTGCTGATATTGGGCCATCATGGGTGTGGTTTTTTCACTGGATTTTGACACGGACAAACTCCTGGATTGTTTTCTCAGCGGTCGGCCTGCGGCTTTTCATAAGGAAGAACCACAAAGGGCAGATCTTCCTGTTGTTTCAACTTTTCGCCTATTTTTTCCGCAAAAGCTTCAGAGCTGTACTGACCTACTCTCACCTGGATCAGCATTTGGCCTTTCAGATTAACTTTGAGATGGTAGGCATTATAGCCCTTGGTTCTTAATTTATTTTCCAGATGCATGGCATATTTGTTTTTGGAAAATGCCCCCACTTGCACCGTAAAGGCTTCCCGGTCGGAGGCCGGTTTGAGTTGGTTTTGCGCTTTGGCGCCTTCTTCGCTTTCAGGATATGCCGCTGCCAGCTGGCGGGCCGTTTTCATCGCCTGTGCCTTTTTACCCTGCAAGGCCAACAGATGGCTTTTTTGGTTAAGCACATGGCTGGTAAGGGAGCCCTGGGGATAATCTTTTAAATATTGGTCATAATGGCTTAGGGCTTGATTATAGGCTTTCAGGCCGGCCTCGGCATCAGCCATGCCCGCAAGCGCTTTTTGTTTGACCAACGGTTCCGGGGATTTTTCAAAAGCCTGGGCAAAGGCTTGTTCCGCTTGCTCCGGTTCGTTTAGCGCCAAGTGGGCCTCGCCGGCCAGGGTAAGGGCTTTGGACAGACGGGAAGGATATTGGGGAGTTAACTGCCCAACATAAGTGATCACCTTGGCATACTGCCCTAAAGTAAAATAGGTGCTGATTAAACCCCAGAGGGCATCCTGGCCCCATTCCGACCGGGGATCCTTGTTCAGGATAGCCAGGTAACCATCGATGGACATGGCCGGCGTATCGGCCATGTCGGCCAGTCTTAACTGTACCGCCGGCTGCCATTTGGATTGGGGGAACTCTCGGGCATAGGCTTGAAAAGCATTCTTGGCTTCATCCCACTTTTTCTGATGATATAACCCCAAGGCTTGATAATAAGCCTGGTTTTCCGCGGAAAGCGGCCAGGACAGTCCTGTGCCCATTCCCAGCAATATCAGCACAAAACTTAACCGCCACCCAAAACCATGCTTTTTGGTTCCCATGGAAAACCTCACCTCCTGTCGCTGAGTTCCCCGATCAGGGAAAAATTTCCTGCTTCAACAATGCGCACGTTCACTTCCCGGCCGATCAGTTCTTCCGTACCCCTGAAGTACACAATATGATTGGTGTGGCTACGGCCCTGGCAACGCCGGCCGTTTTTATCATCCATGCGTTCCACCAGTACCGGTAAAATACGGTGTAATTGATTTTTTTTGCCGGTCATCATTTGTTGATTGACCAATTGCAACAGACGGTTTAAGCGCTGTTCTTTCACCGCTTGGGGAACCTGGGCTTTCATGACTGCTGCGGCCGTGCCCTGACGGGGTGAAAATTTGAAGCAATAGGCCATATCATACCCCACCTCTGCCACGGCCTGCAAGGTCTGTTCGAAATCCCGGTCCTCTTCCCCGGGAAAGCCGACAATGATATCCGTGGAAAGTGCCATATCGGGAAGCGTTTTACGGATGCGTTCCACCAGACGCCTGTAATGCTCCATGGTATAACCTCTGTTCATGGCCTTCAATATCCTGTCCGAACCGGACTGAAGCGGCAGGTGAAGGGCCGGGCAAACCACTTTTAAAGCAGCCATGGCCTCAATCAGGTCCTGCCCAAAAGACTGGGGATGGCCGGTTAAAAAACGCAGCCGTTGCAGGTCCTCCAAAGCGGCAACCTGATGCAACAATTCGGCCAGGGTCATGGAAGGATTCAGGTCCCGGCCATAGCGCGTAATATTCTGGCCCAGAAGGATGATCTCCTTTTGACCCTGCTCGAGTCTGCGTTTAATCTCGCTAAGGATGGCTTCGGGCGGACGGGAAACTTCCCTGCCCCGCGCACGAGGCACGGCGCAATAGGCGCAGAATTGATCACACCCTTCCATAACCGCCACGTAGGCCGATACGTTTGGAGACGGCAAAATAGCGCCTCCACCGTCCCCAAATGCCTCCACCCCCAGGCGGATACCTTTTTTACCGCTGCTGGTTTCTTCAATCAAAGCCGGCAATGAGGTCACGGCCCTGGGGCCGATGATAAAGTCCAATCCCGGTGCTTTTTTAAAGGCATCGGCGCCCAGATGCTGGGCCAGGCAACCGGCCATGCCGATTTTCAAATCCGGATGGCCCTGTTTTAATTTGTTCCACCTGCCGATCATGCTCAAAGCCTTATGCTCCGCCAATTGGCGCACCGTACAGGTATTGACCAACAGCAGGTCAGCCTCATCGGGCGTGGGCGCCTGCATCCATCCCCGGGCATAAAGTACTTGGGCCAAGCGGTCGGAATCATAACCGTTCATCTGGCATCCGAAGGTGTGAATGAAAAACTGTTTCATGGTAATCCTTTTGGTGATCCTCGAACTATTGTTTTTGTAACCAGTCCAATAAAAATGGATCCCCGGCGGAAAAGGTGGTGAGATTGGTAAACACTTGGGTTTTGCTCCGGTCGAGTTGGTAAATAACTTCCATGGCTGCGGGCAAGTTGGTCTTTTGGTCAAGATAAAGGATTAACCGCTCAGGATGAGCGCCCGCGAGGCGGGGCCATCCTGCAACCGCAGCGGTGGCGGAAGTCAGATGGTACGTTAACCCGATAAGGGCATGATTTCCCGGCCGGTCCACCTGGGTGATCCGAACCGGGCGATGGTCTTGTATAAATGTTCTTAAGCCATTCTGCGAAAGACGTTGCCGAAGCTGATCATTAATCAGAAAATTCGAAATCAGCGACCACGCGCCCTGTCCCGAATTCCATCTGGTGATAAGCTGCTCATGAAGCATTAAACAATCGCTTTCGCCGGCATTCAAGGTGCACAGCACGCCGCCGGATGGTGTCCGGGCCACTACCACCAGAGGACTGTTGCCCGGCGTGAGGCCTTGACGGCCTGGGGGGGCTGTCGTGGTCATTGCTTGATAAGACAGCCAAGTGGTCGCTTGGGCCATGGCTTCGATTGCGGCGGTGACCAGCCCCTTCGGCATGGTGGACAGTGATTTGGTTTTCCATTGCGCCCGGCCGGAAAAAAATTGTTGCTGCCGGGACCAGCCTATCAGCCCCAAGGCATAAGGACTGGCCTGGTGCTTAAGGCTGGCGATAGCCGCCTGTAAACCGCCTGAATCACCCTTTAATCCAGCCTCAAGGCCTTGATAAAAGGTTTTTTCCCCGGCGTTATTCCAATGGGACTCCAAGGGTGCCAGACAGGCCTTCAATAACGCCGGATCACCCATGGCCACGGCGTTCATCCCCAGTTTTTTCAAAACAGGCGTCAAGACCGGGAGGTCTTTGATTTCAGGATCACCCAGGATCAAAGACCGGATGGTGCTGTCGTTCAGCAAAAAATAACCGGTGATGTCGAGCGCCAAGTTTTTTAATTGGGCCATGACCGGAAGGATCTGTTGTTTGGCGTGGCCGGCGCCATCGACAATGGTACTATACCCCGTGGTGGTATTGGCCAGCAGATCAAGAGTAGCCCGCACCACCCGGGTATTGCCCTTCGCCAGGTATGCCGACCACTCCTGTACCAATTGCTGGTCGCTGGCCACCTGAGGGGGATAAATCAGCTGGTCCGGCTGGGATTGCAGGGCAACTTGTTCCAAGGATAACTTTTTGTCCTCGTCTGTTTGTGCATGGGAAGCTTCCAATAAGGTACTTTTAATCCTGGGGGAATCCATCTTGGAAAAAATGTCCAGAAGCGCTTCCTTGGTCGTCCAGGGCCCCTTTTGAAAAAAGGCCAGCATGTCGGCTTGCAGATTCTGGTCATTCTGCGCGCGTAGCGCGAAATAGCGGGTCAGCACCAATTGCTGCAAATAAACTTCATGCTTGTCCGGATCAACCGCCGCGGTATCATCAAAATGGCCGATATAGGCTTGAAGTTGTTTTTTAAAGTTGTCGGTCGCATGCAGCGCCAGAAAAGCTTCCATGACGGGCGTGGACTGGGCCAAAATAAGTCCGGCTGGTCCGAATAACATTAAAAGGCAGAAAAAAAACACCTTAAAGCGCATGGTCACTCCATAAGCGTCCGGGGTTCACTATCTTTTCTACTGATCCGGGAAAAAGCCGGAATAAAAAATCCGTTTCACCAGGAGCGTATTGCATATGCCCCTGCTTGTGCGTGCCGGCCGGCGCGTGTAAGGGCACGGCGCGCCGTGCCCCTTAGGTTTCAATTATTACGCCAAAAACGCCGATCTTACTGACACAAAAAAAATTATTTTTTTTCCTCCGGTTTGGGGGCGTTTCTCAATCCGGCGATGGAAGACCGCTGAAGTTCTATTTTGACATTGTCGGCAAATTTGACGAATACCGTATTGTCGGCATCATTGAAGTCGGAAATAACACCGTACATGCCGCCGGTGGTGATGACTTTATCACCTTTTTTCAAAGCTTTCAGTAAAGCTTCATGTTGTTTTTGCTGTTTGCGCTGCGGCAAAATGAACAATACGTAAAAAAGCGCGAAAATCAAGATAATGGGCAAAAATCCGCCCAATCCCATTAAGGGACCGGCGGCGGCATGACCGCCGCCTGCGGGTGCGGCAGGTGCGGCTGCAGCCATCAGCATTAAATTCATCATTGTATTGCCTCCTTAAGCTTTTTTTGAATAGTTGTTAAATACCTAGGGCTATCATGTGCTTACCGGCCCTTGGGGGGCGTAGAAAAAACACAGTTTCAGGGTACAGGCATGCCTGTACCCTGCACTATCAATCCGCAACAGAAACTATCTATGCTTCATCGTCATTGTCTCCGGAGCGATATTGACTAAAAAAATGGGATTTAGCTTGTTGAAAACGGCCTTCCAGGATTGATTGACGAATAAAACGAGTCAAATTTAGCATGAACGTAAGGTTGTGTAAAGTGGAAAGTCGCAGGGCAATGATCTCTTTGGTATTGAATAAATGTCTTAAATAAGCCCTGGAATAATGCCGGCAACAATGGCAGTCGCAATTGGGGTCAGGTGGAGAAAAATCCCTGCTGTAACGGGCATTTTTAATGACCAGTCTGCCGTGGGACGTATACAGCGTGCCGTTGCGGGCAATACGGGTGGGCATGGCGCAATCAAACATATCCACCCCCTGTTCAATGCCCGACCACAGATCTTCCGGTGTGCCCACGCCCATCAAATAGCGCGGTTTGGTTGCAGGCAGGAAGGGTTCCAAAAATTCCAACACTTCATTCATCAATTGCGGCCCTTCCCCCACCGACAAACCGCCGATGGCATAGCCGGGAAAATCCAGGCCGGCCAAATCAAGGGCTGATTGTTCGCGGCAATCCTTATGGACGCCGCCTTGAATAATCGCAAACAAGGACTGGCTGGAAGCGCTCCTGAGATGGGCCTCCTGACACTGCCGGGCCCAGCGTGACGTTAATTCCACGGCTTTTAAGACGTCTTCTTTGGGAGAGGGATAGGCCACGCAGACGTCCAAAGCCATCATGATGTCCGCACCCAACCGATGCTGGAGCGCCATGTTGGATTGAGGAGTGAAAAAATGACGCGACCCATCCAGGTGGGAGGTAAACTCCACCCCATCCTCGGAGAGTTTTCTCAAATCAGAGAGGGAGAATACCTGGAATCCGCCGGAATCGGTGATGATCCCGCCATCCCAATTCATGAAGCCATGAAGTCCTCCCGCGGACTCAAGAAGTTGTCCGCCCGGCCGTAAATAGAGATGGTAAGCATTGGCGAGCATCATGGACACACCCAGGGTTTTCAAGTCCATGCTGTCCAGGGTTTTAACCGTGGCCTGTGTACCCACGGGCATGAATAGCGGCGTTTCTATGGGACTGCGGCCGGACAACTCCAAGATGCCGGCTCGGGCCCGCTGATCCTGCCGGAGGATTTTAAATAAGATTGACATGCAAGCTCCTGACGCTTAAAATAACGGCAAAATTTATTCATTTTTGGAAGACGAATTATAAATTAAAAAACTTGATTTTCCAAGGATTATAACACGTGACTTTAATTTAGCAGGTTGCCGGGGATGGGGAAAAAAATATCATTAAAACACCCGGGACATGGAGGAATAAGTTGAACATCACCAAGTCCATTTCCATTAACGGATCCAGTCAAAGAGTATTATTATCCAGCGCTTTGGTGGCCGGCTTGTTCGCCGTGTTTATTATTATTTCCGCCGGTATTTTCAAACTGCCCCTGCTGTTTGTCGTGTTGGCTCTTGTTTTATCCACTGCAGGAGTGGCTTTTTTGTTCTGGCAGTCAAGGCTCATGTTTCAAAGCATTGACGAAATCAGCGCCTTTCTCATCCAGTACATGGAAGGGTTTGCCCAAGGCAAGGTTAATTTGAAAAATAGATTGACCGGCCGCAGTGCCGGAGGAGAGCTTGGCAGAATCAGTGACAGTTTCAACAGCTTCATGGATAACGTCCATAAAATCATCAGTGAGACCCGGTTGCTGACCAAAACCCTGCATGTGTCTTCCGAACACCTTTCTTCCCTTTCCGAAGAGATCAGTGCAGCCACCATTGAAGTGACCTCCAACATTTCCACCATTGCCTCCAATGCGGAACAACAAAAGGAACATACGGTCAATTCCGCGGAAACCATTGAAGAACAGGCCAATTCCCTGAAATCCTTTATGCGCGAACTGGACAATGCGGTGGACGTATCCCGCACCAGCCGGCAAACCTCGGACGGCAGCAAAGCGATCATCAGCGAGGCCATTGAAAAGATGAATCTTCTTTTTGCCATCTTTGAAGAGAATGTCAAGCAGGTGCAGGAATTGAGCGGTACCATCGAAGAAATCGACCAGGTTTTGGAAGTGATCAATAACATTGCCGATCAGACCAACCTGCTGGCCCTAAATGCGGCCATTGAAGCAGCCCGGGCCGGTGATGCCGGACGTGGTTTTGCCGTGGTGGCCGATGAAATCAGAAAACTGGCCGAGGAATCAGGCACCGCCACCAAACAAATAGCCACGTTGGTGCAGCGTATTCAGTCCCAAAATAAAATGGCGGTCACGTCCATGTCAGAAGGGTCCCATGAAGTGGACAGTGGACGCAAGGCCATGCGCGAATCGGATAACTCCCTTAAACTCCTGCTGGATGCGGTCAACAACATCGAACAAAAGGTTTCGGCCATGTCTTCGGAATCGAAGAATCAAATTTCCCGCACCGATATGATCAGGAAAAACATGAAGGAAGTCATCGCCTTTGCCGAGGATAATGCCTCCGGCCTGGAAGAAGTGGCCGCCAGTATGGAAGAATTGAATAATTCCATGTCGGACATCACGCAAAACATTCAGGAGATTGCCAATGCCGCCTCTACCATTGAAGAGGCCATTAAATATATGGAAACCTAAATCGAAAATTATCCCGCCTAAGGACGTTTCAAACCCGTCCCGACAACGATAAGCAACATACGAAGACATCCCTTTCACATAATATCCAATCCTGCCAAGCCGCCATAAAAAAGATTCACCACCAAAAGACGCCAAGGGCCCCAAAAAAGATAAAAAATTACGAAATTATCTTCACCACCTGTATGAATCTTGCTGATGCTGAATCTATACCGGCCGGGCTGCACGGTGATTTTAACGATCGTAGCCGGCTATGGTTTTATTGGGGCTGGATAATTCAATGGGCAGGATCATGGTAAACAAACTGCCTTTACCTTCCTTGGTTTCAGCAAAAATACGTCCGCCATGGGCTTCAATGCTGTATTTGGCAATGGTCAACCCCAGGCCTGAGCCTTCCTGCACGAACTGTTTTTCCACCGGCAGCCGGTAAAAAGGTTCGAAAATAGCATCAAGCTGGTCCAAAGGAATGCCCGGGCCATTGTCTTCCACGCTGATTTGAATGGCGGGAAAAAGTGCGCCCACATAGCGGTCGTCCAGATGGGAGTGCGTCCACCCCTTTTTAAAGAGAATGGTTTGGGTTTTTTTGACGGTGACCACAATGCTGTGGTTGGCGTATTTGACGGCATTGGCAATAAGATTGTTGAGGGCCTGCTCTATTTTTTCCTCATCCGCCAAAATCACCGGCATCTTTTTAACCATATTTCTGAGTACGATTTCATCCTTCGTTTCTTTTTGCCGCATCGCCACGGCCCGATCCACCACACTTTTAAGATACACGGGATTCAATTTCAAGGCGATCTTGCCGGCTTCGATATTGGCCATTTCCAGCATGTCATTGAGCACCGAGGTGAGGCGCTGGGCCTCCTTGTGGATGTTGGTCACATATTTGATTTTGGTTTTTTCACTCAACCGTTCTTCCATCAACAAACTGGCAAATCCCAGGATACTGGTCATAGGAGTGCGCATGGTATGGCTGGCCAGGGCCACGAATTCCGATTTCATGCGGTTGATCTCGTTTTCATGGCTGATGTTTTCTATTAAAATGCCGCGGCCGATCAGATGATGTTCGCGGTCTTTGACCGGAAACATGGTAAACCGGACGTCGATCAGATCAGGTTTATAGAGGGTGAAATTAATCACCGGCCGATCGGCAATGTTGGCTAATGCCCGTAAATAGACGGATTGCACGGTGTAGGGATCCTTGGCTTGCTGCAACAGGCGGTCGGGAATGATACTGGCCGATATTCCCATGAGCTTGTAAGCCGGAAGCTGGAAATAATTGGACGCCTGTTCGTTGATAAAAACGATCTCCTCATGGAAATCGATCAGAATAAAACCATCGGTCACGGAGTTGACAATGGCATCCAGTTTGCCTTTTTCTTCAGTCAGATGTTGATAGAAACGGGCGTTTTCAATGGCCACCGTGACAATGCGGGCCAGCGTTTCAAATTGTTTGATTTCGGTTTGGCTGTATTCTTTGGGGCTAAGACTGTGCAAGGAAACCATGCCGTAAATCCTCTGGCGCCCGATCAAAGGGGCGTACAAGGAACTGCATTCCGGCGCTCCGCCCGGTGCCTCGCCGCTTTTATTTTTCGCACTCACATTGGCCGTAATGTCGCTCCAGGCATAAGGGCGGTCTTTGGTGGAAACGACCTTGCCGTCGATAACGATTTTTTTGACCAAACCGTTTTTGACGGACAGCCGTTGCTCATACTGGTAACGCCGGCTGAGGCCACGTACCATTTGCGGATAAAGCTCCTGTTCTTTATCATCAAACAGGAAAAAGGCCGATAATTTTACATCATAGAATTGATTGAGATAATCCAGCAAATGGCCGCAAAATTCATCGATATTGAGATTGTTGGAAATGGATTCCACCAATTGAAACAAACTGGAAAATTTATGGTTCAAAAAAGACTGCTGGGCCTGAATGATGTTGTCCTTGATCTCGATGTATTGCTTGACAATGCGCATGTCGATGCGGTCAAAAATATCGTTTAAGACAGAGGTGAAGGTGAGAAGCGTTTTCACATTCATGTCGGGATTTTGGTTGATCACTTGTTTGACGGATTTGAGCAACGTCTCCCTGAGGATTTTGAAGAGCCCCACCACATCCGCCAAAGGGACCCCCTGCCGGGCCCGCCGTTCCCCAAGATCACTAAGCAGGTTGTCAAACTCACGGTTGTTGAGTTCCTCTTTGGCCAATAGCTGGTAAATGACCTGCAGGGTGGATAAAATGGTGTTATCCATATTGGCGCGGTCATACAGGGTGGCGGTCTGATAGCTCTTGATAGTGAGCCCGGCCTGGTCCAACACCTGGGTGTGGATCTTTTTTTCCTGGAGTTTCAAGTAATCAACTATTATTTTTTTCACGGTCGCCGCCTTTAAGTTGTTCATTGTTCGCTATGGGGAAATACATGGTAAAGGTGGTCTGTTGGCCGGGAATGCTTTCCGCCCAAACCTTGCCCCCATGGGCTTCCACGATTCTTTTAACAATGGCCAATCCCAGGCCGGTGCCGCGGATAGTATGTACCGCGGTTTCCACCCGGTAGAAAGGGATAAAAATCATCGAAAGCTGGTCTTTTGGTATCCCCTGGCCGTAATCCGTGACCCGGACGAGCACCCCTTGCTGTTCAACGCCGGTCCTTTCGTCCTGGGCCTGGTGTTCCTGAAGGCCGGCGGCCGCAGTGATGACAATACGCACAGGCTTGCCTTCGGGGGAATATTTGTCCGCATTGGACAGCAGGTTCCACAGCACTTGAGTCAGCTTATCCCGGTCAAGGCTGAGCATGATTTCCCCGGCATCGGTCTCCAATAAAATCTCCCTGCGGTTCTTAAGCTGCGCTTTAAAATTTTCCAAAACTTCCTTGGTTAAGTCAACAATATTTACTCTGGTTTTTTCCAGACCGTTCTCACCGCTTTCAAGATAACTTAAGTCCAGCATATCGTTTAAAATTCTGGTCAGTCTTTCCGCTTCGGAATGAATTTGCGACGTATAACGAAGGGTCAGGTCAGACGGCAGTTGTTTGGTAAGCATGATTTCGGAAAACCCCAGAATACTGGTCATGGGGGTGCGGAGTTCATGGCTGGCAATGGAAACAAATTCCGACTTGAGCCGGTCCAGTTCACGTTCATGGGTGACGTCTTCGATCAAAATACCTCTTCCGTAAAAATGCCCTTTGCGGTTGCGGACCGGAAAATATTTCATCCGGATGTCGAGGCGTTTGCTTTGGGTAATGGTGTATTCGATCACCTGGGGTTTGGTGGGATGCTTTTCCGCCAGGTGCAGCTGTTTTTTCAGGGTGGTGCCGTGGCGTACCTTGGACAACAGGAAATCATACAAAATGGAAAGCGGCTGATTAATCAAATCCTCCATCCGTCTTCCGAAATAATGCGGCCCCGGGCTGTTGACATAGGCCACCATCCCCTTGGGATCGACCAGCATCAACCCTTCCGTCATGGATTGAACAATGGCTTCAAAACGTATTTTTTCTTCCGCGATTTTTCTGTCCAGATTGACTTTTTCCATGGCAATGGCCTTTAATTCCAGTTCTCGTTGCAACAGCAGGTTCCAACCCAGCACGATCACCGACACCATCAGGGCCGCTCCAATGAATATCATTACCCAGCGAATGATGGGACGCATGTAAATCCGCTGGGTGTTCACCTCTTCACCAAACCATCGTTGCAACACACGCTGACGCCGGCCACTTTTTTCCAAAACGGTAAAGGCCTGATTGAAAAAAGTTTTCAAATCTTCGCGGTTCTTGTTGATCAGCACACCATAACGCATGCGCGAAACTTCACGGTTCAGAATCTTGAATTGCTGGTGCAGGTTGGTCTTGCCCAGATAATACAGACCGGTCAACCGTTCTCCCACGTAGGCATCCGCCTTGTTGGTGATCACCATGGTGAAGCCTTTTTCAGGGGTTGCCACCGGCATCATGAGGTATTCCCCGCTTTGCTGCAGTTTCTTAAAAGCAGGGTCGTCTTGGAGGACCGCGATTTTTTTGCCTTTGAGGTCGGCCAGATCGGCAATATCGTATCGGTCACGAGCCGCAAAGACCACGGAGGTACTTTCGAAATAAAATGCGGCAAAATAAAATTTTCTGGCCAGGGCCGGTGAATAAGGAACGAAGTGGACAGCCTCAACTTCCTTGTTTTGCAGGGCTTCCAGAGATTGGTCCAGGCTGCCGGGATAGAAAAGCACATGGTGGACATGCATGGCCTCGCCCGCCTCGCGCAGCATGTCCACCGAGAAGCCGGTATAAACCCCGCCGGGACTCATGAAAGCGTACGGCGGCTGGTTGGCCGGCCCGGCAACAGTCAAACGCTGAAGATCATGACGGGAAGGAGTGGTTTGGCCGGCCGCTTGCAGGGGCGCCAGGCCTAAAATGACGCCTATCAAAAGCAGTCGCGGGAGAACCATTAATGGAGCCTCTTGCTATAGACCCGTCGCAGAATCATTTTAACCCGTGCCACCAATTCCTGGGGTGAGAACGGTTTGGTCATGTAGTCATCGGCGCCGATTTTAAGCCCATGGACCTTGGATTCGGTTTCACCTTTGGCGGAAAGCATGATGACGGGAATGTTGGCGGTGGCCGGATCATCTTTAAGACGATGACAAACCTCAAAGCCGTTAAGTTTGGGCAGCATCAGATCGAGCAGGATCAGGTCCGGGGCTTCGGTCATGGTTAATTTTAAGGCGGTCTCGCCGTCGCTACAGGTGATCAAGGTGTAGGGTTCGTCACGGAAAGTGGCTTTAATCAGTTCCAGCATTTGTTGGTCGTCATCCACGATCAGCAGTTGATAAGCCTCCGCGCCGGAACGGCGGCGCGTCATGCCGGCCAGAATGCCTTCGTGGCTGTGGAAAGGATCACCGATGGAGACGCCATGGGTATCAATGACCAGTTCCCGCAAATTGCGGTCGTGCCCTGAACCGCGCTGTTTGATGATCATCAACGCTTTGCGGATGGAACCCTCAATTTCCGCCATGCGCACCAACAGCACGGTATCCACCATATAAGACAGGTTATAATCGCTTAATTTGAAGTCACCGACCACTTCGGAAATTTCGGAGGTGCATAGCATGGTGACCTGAAGGTCACGGAAAAGGCGCATCATGGATTGAAAGGTCAAATGGATGGTCTCCTTGGAGAGCGCAATGTTGTTCAGAAAGGTGATGGGATCAATCACCACCCGTTTGGGCCTGATTTCCTCCAGATGCTTATGAATGAGGTGGAGAAATTCCCCTTCGCTCAAGCCGGCCGTGGGGATGTTGACGACCGTCAGTTGTTCCTTTTCCAGGTAAGGTTCAAAGGCCATGCCCAGGGAATGGGCATGGCGCAACAAGGTCCGGTCCAATTCTTCCAGGGAAAGGTAAAGGCAGATCTCCCCGGCTTTCAAGCCGGCATTGATGAACTGCAGCGCCATCACGGTTTTACCGGTGCCCGAGGTGCCGGCAATCATCACCGGCTGCCCGCGGTAATAGCCCCCGCCGAGCATCTCGTCCAAACCGGCCACACCGGTGGAAAGCCGCTCAAAACTGGCGGCCGTTTCCGTGGCCGTGGTTTTCGGGAGGGATGGCAAACTGGTGGGATAGATTTCTATTCCCTCCTCCGTGATTTCAAAAGGATGCTGGCCGTGGAGATGTTTTTGACCGCGGGCCTTGAAAACTTCGATCAGGCGGCGGCGCTGATAATCACGGACAAGTTCAAAGCTAAGACGAATATAACAATCCACGGAATACATGCCCCAGTGGGCCAAATCATCATCTTCGATGTCTTTGATCAGAAAGGTGGTGATGGATTGGCGTTTGAACCCGTTGATAAAACGGTTGATCTGTTCGCGGCGGTGCATGTTCTCCACTTTGTGCTGCGCCAAAAAATTGATGGAATCAATCAACACCCGTTTGGCGTTCAATTCGCGGATGGTCTGCTCGATCATGCCGTCCGGTGTTTCCAATTCCTGACTTAAGACCTTAGGCGAGGTCATGATGATTTTTAACTTTTGGTCTTTCTCCAATTGCTTTAAATCCCAGCCGAACTGGAGGGCGTCACGGTAATACTGGGCGGGAAATTCCTCGAAGGTGACGATTAACCCCGCTTGGCCCTCGCTGATCCCCTGGAGAATAAAATGAAAACCCAAGGTCGTCTTGCCGGTACCCGGAAGGCCTTCAATTAAAATGCTCTCGTTTTCCAATACTCCGCCGAAAAGAATCTTATCCAATCCCAAAACGCCGGTTTTCAGTTTTTGACTACCCAACCTGGACCACCCACCGGAAAAGATTTGTAATATGGGCTAATTATAGCATTTGTACTTTCGCGGCAGCAAGTTAAATAGTCATACCTGTTCCTTCACTCAACTTCCTGCTAAGTATTGGCATAAAACCGATCGATAATTAATAAAGACGGGTTATTTTTAGGCGGAGCTCAATACCACCACCATCGCGGAAAGGCAGGATGACCATGGCCAGACACAAAGGCGTATTTTACGTAGGCATACGCCAACTAATCCGGGCCAAGGGACCGGCCTTTGAAGAGGACTTTTTAAAGCGTCTCCATCCTAAAACCAGGGATATTTATCTCTACGCCCTGCCGGTTTCTTGGATTGAAAGTTATGATGTCCCTGAAGAAGAGTCGCCTCTATACTTGGCCGCCAAGATGCTTTTTCCAAATAAGTCCAATCCTTTCCGTTGCCTGGGCAAAACGATCGCCTTTAATGACATCAGGGGCATTTATAAAGTGTTTTTTCATTTCACCACATCCGACTATGTGGTGAAAAAAATGGCTGCCCTCTGGAAACAATACAATGATACCGGCGATGCGGCAGTGGAAAACCAGATAAGCACTGGCAAGATTAAAAAGTTTGATTTCGTGATACGCCATAATCTTGAAATGGACAATACTTTGCGTCAATATTTGGCTGGTTATTTGGAAGGGCTGATTGAATTGACCGGGAAGTGTTATATTAAGATCTCGACTGATATACCTTTTACCCAAGCGGGCGGATGGCGCTGGCAGATCGAAGTGACTTATTAATCCGTGTCCCGCCATTCCCCGCCATCGCCACAAACTCAATTATTGGCCATGGAAGGATCGTAAACTACCACCTGGTTGCGCCCTCTGGCCTTGGCCACGTACAACGCATCATCAGCACGTTTGATCAAGGCATCCCGGGGCGCCAGGTCCGGTCCCTTGCCGTTAAGGCCTGTCAC
>CAYVTN010000003.1:0-21842 GCA_964454395.1 uncultured bacterium
AGACGCAACATACATAAGGTTTTTAATGATTTTAAGTCCGACAGACTCCTAGGGCAATCATGCCGGGGTTGATATTGACGATGCCGATGAAGGCAATGGTCATGAAATTTGGTTTTCCCTCCACCTGTGCGCCCACCAGGGTTACCGGGTAGGGATACAAAAAAGGGTTGTTGCCTAACGCTGTTTTGGACATTGCGACCCTCCATAATATTATTGTATGTACACCTAATTGAGCTTGCAAAAAATTTATTGCGTTTCCCTGCACGTCTTGCGCTGGCGTTTGGATGTCCTGGCGCTGGCAGGATCTTCCAGGCAAGAACTGGCCGCGCCCACCTTGCGCGCCAACTGATCACCTTCCTTGTATCCCAGAATTTCCGAATAACGGTGATACAATCCCTGCCAGCATTTTTCCAGCTCCCGTTGAAGTCCTTTGCCCTTGGCGGTAGGGAATAAAAAGGAATTTTTCCCCTGGACGTTGCGCTCCACCAGGCCGCGATGCTCCAGTTGATCAATGAACCGGGTGAGGGTCGAGGAAGCAATGGCCAGTTTTTCCGTAAGCCCGCTTTGGGATTGGCCCGGCTGCGCGTTGACCAGCATGAGCGCAAAAGCGTGCGCCGGGGAAAGCCCGGTCGGCCGAAAGGCGTCATCCGCCATTTTCGTGACTGTCCGCGCCAGCCGGTTGGCGGTGAAGTAGAGGCACTTGTGAAGCAGGTTTTCGGTCATGTCAAATCACCTTTTTAATATATTGCCGGAATTTCCCGCAGCTGGCCGCAGGGAATTTAGTTAGTTGTACATACACATATAACATCCGGCCATGATGGCGTCAATCATTTTTTAGTTAGTTCCTGTTGCGGAAAGAACAATTTCTCTATTTCCTCTTAGAATCCGGAATTCAAATGTTCAAAAAGAGAAAAATTATGAAAGGAATCCAAAAAACGCCTGTCAAAGAAAGTATGGCGGGACGGAGGAAATGACAGCGGACAGGGGAAATCTGTTGTGTCATCACCCGCAGGTTAAAGGGGAAACCGGCTTGTCAATGTTGAGTTTTATTTTCCGTTTTCCGATAATGAATATCGAGGTTAATTGGATATGCTATTCAAATTTCAGGAGGCAGGCATGAAAACAATGGCGTGGATATTGGTGGGAATGAGTTTGGTGGGTCTTGCGGCATGCGGTTCAAAAAGTAAAGGCGTAGGCGTGAATGTATCCAGCCAGGGTGTGCATGTGAATCTTCCCGGGGTGAATATCAGCACCGATGCCAACGGGAACGCCAATGTTTCCGTACCCGGCGTGCACATCAGCACCCAAGGCGATCAGGGAAGCACATCGGACGAAAAATAAGTACCGGCTACGATGTTCCGGGGTTTTTATTTGCGGTTGAAAAACTATGAAAAAGGGGATGGACTTTCCTCCTTGCCATTGCAGAGGAGCGATGGGCATCCGGCGCTATCGGTTCTTTAACGGATTCACTCAACTTTAGCAAATTTGCTAAAGTTGAGTGAATCACATGGGGCAAGTCCGTCGCTTTATTTTCGCGGGTGGATTTTACTCGGTATGCAGCAAGTGCGTCCGGTGCCGGCCGTCCAGGTCTTTTTCCACCATGCCAAGGGTTGCCATTTAAAAGGCGGCTTCGAGAACCTTACGACCACACTCCAAAAAAATCCCACAAAAAAATAATTGACAAGTTTAGCTCCGCGGGTATAGGGTTGTCTCGTCTTCCGATAACAGCGCCACGCGCGGTCTCTTCACATCCCTCATTAAGTAGTCCCGGCAGTTCCATAAAAGTATTAGTCTTACTTCAAAGCAGTGCCATTCATCGTTTGTCCACGGGCGCAATCTTCCTTTTGGGCTGATGACTGTTGCTTCGTCTTTTTTGTTGTCTTGCATGCAGTTCTTGGTAGTGGTGTCATCATTTTCGTGTTTAGCGAAAGGATACTCCCTATGAGATGTCATGCTCTTCCCCTGGTTGTGGTTTTCCCCTTGACGGTCCAGGCATTGGGACCGGCACCGCCACGGCCATCCATCCGGGTCATGCCCTTGCATTCCAACCAAGCAGATGTTCATCATTTCATTTTTGAAAGGAGGTCGTTATGCCTCAGCAGTACACTTATCCAGGCGTGTATGTAGAAGAAATTCCCAGCGGGGTGCATACCATTACGGGGGTGGCCACCTCCATCGCAGCCTTCATTGATTTTTTCAAGGAAGGCCCCATGGACAAGGCGGTGCGCATTCAAAGCCTTTCTGATTTCAACCGGCTCTTCGGAGGCCTCTCGATCAAGAGCCCGGCCAGTTATGCCATCAACCAGTTCTTCTTAAACGGCGGTACGGAAGCCTATGTGGTGCGCACGGCCAAAGCCGGGACCTTTGCCACGGCGGACATTGAGCTCACCGACGGCAGCAGCACCGTGCTGACGGTCTCGGCCCTCAGTCCCGGGGCCTGGGGCAACACCCTGCGGGTGGATATTGATTACAATACCGATGATCCTTCCAGCCTGTTCAATCTTACGGTGACCCGCTATGTCAGCGACGAGGATGACGCCCAGCCGCTCGCAAGCGAGCAATTTTTAAACCTGAGCATGGATGACACCAATAGCCGTTATGCCGAAAAAATCATCAACAGTGATTCCAAATTGATCACGGTTGTAGTGGCCAGCAGCGGCTCGGCCATGCCCCTGCCCACGGGCTTGATCAGCGACGATCATACCGTCGTGCCCACCGTGACCAGCGGCGAAAAAATGAATGTCCAGATCGGCAGCGGTACGGCCCTGGAAGTAACCGTGACCTTTGACGGCACGGCTAGCTTTAATAAATTGAAAAAAGCCATTTCCGCCGGCTTGCACAGCGCCAAGAACAGCGAAGGCGTGACGCCCACGGCTTTTGCGGAGGCCACGGTGGAAGTTTATTCGGACGGGACCAACACCAATTTCCGCATTCTCTCGGGCCGCAAGGCGGACACGTATTCGCCCATCGAGCAGATCACGGTGACGGCCAATGGGGCCGATACGATTGCCGCTGATCTGAAATTAACCACCGGCACAGCCAATGTGCAGCAATATCCGGTGGGCTTTGACGGCACCGTACCTTCCGGCGCGGCCATGGTCAAGGACAGCAAGGGTGCTGACGGCGATGAGCCCGAGGCCGGTGATATTATCGGCTCCAGTTCCGAGCCGTTCACCGGCATGTATGCCCTCGAACTGGCCGATTTGTTTAACATTATGTGCATCCCCAGGGCAGCCATTATTGCCGATGATTCGGGCGCCGGCGGCGTCACGGCCATGCAGGCCATCTACAGCAAGGCCCTGGCTTATTGCATCAAAAGGCGCGCCTTTTTGATCATCGACATTCCCGAATCGGTCAATGCAGTGGATGAAATGGAGGACTGGCTCGATGCCAATGCCGGCTTGCGGGATAAAAATTCAGCGGTTTATTTCCCGCGGCTGCAGATGCCTGATCCGCTCGATGAATACCGCCTAAAGTCGGTCGGTCCCAGCGGCACCATTGGCGGCCTGTATTCACGCATTGACACCAGCCGCGGCGTATGGAAAGCCCCGGCCGGTACGGAAGCCTCGCTCAAAGGCGTGAGCGCCCTGGACGTGGACTTGACGGATGCGCAAAACGGCACGCTCAATCCTCTGGCAGCCAATTGCTTCCGCACGTTCCCCATTTACGGCACCGTATCCTGGGGCGCGCGCACCCTGGACGGCAGCGATCAGGCGGCTTCGGAATGGAAATACATCCCCATCCGGCGCCTGGCGCTTTTCCTGGAAGAATCGCTGTTCCGCGGCACCAAGTGGGTGGTCTTTGAGCCCAATGATGAACCGCTCTGGTCCAAGGTCCGGCTCAATATTAATGCCTTCATGATGGGCTTGTTCAAACAGGGCGCCTTCCAGGGCGGCACGCCGGACCAGGCCTTTTATGTCAAGTGTGATGGAGAGACCACCACGCAGGATGACCGCAACAAAGGCATCGTGAATATTGAGGTGGGCTTCGCGCCCCTCAAGCCCGCGGAGTTTGTGGTGCTTAAATTCCAGCAGATAGCGGGAGAACTATGAAGCATCCTGCGGTAAGCCGCAGGGTATATCGGATATCATCCCCGGAGCATCCGCTCATTTGACGTTCTCCGCAAGCGGAAGGAATTGACAGGTGAACGGGTATAATTTTTTAAAGGAGAAGCGATCATGGCAAACGGATTCGTGAAGAACGCGCACCGATATGACCCGTACAAGAATTTTAAATTCCGCATCATCATGGATGAGCGGCCGGTGCTGGGCGTGCAGAAAGCAGGGGCGCTTAAGCGTACAACCGAGGTGGTCAAGTACCGCGAGGGCGGGGAGAACAGTGTGGACCACAAATCCCCGGGGCGCACCAGCTACGAAGGGCTCACCCTCGACCGGGGCCTGACCCATGACCGGGAGTTCGAGACCTGGGCCAATATGGTCCATCCCTATGCAGGCGATCAGGGCATGGATTTGGTCAACTATAAAAAAGAGTTGATCCTGGAAGTGATGAATGAAAAAGGGCAGGTGGCCTTCCGCTATTTTCTGCACGGCTGCTGGGTGAGCGAGTATACGGCCATGCCTGATCTCGATGCCAGCGCCAATGCGGTGGCCATTGAAAACATGAAGATCGAGATGGAAGGATGGGAGCGCGACAAGGATACCAAGGAACCGGATGAGTCCGCCCCTGTGCCGGCCGCAGGTTGATCTTGGCCGGTTGTGGGAGAGCGGGCGATGAGCGTCCGCTCTCCCGTGATGGACAAGGCTTGAGTCTATGGCAATAACTCATGATCCATAGATCAAGTAACAGAATATAAATCACAGGAAGACGGGATCAAAAACAGCACTGCTGCCCTGATTTGCGGCTTTGCGTGAGATGGATGGTTTATTTCCGGCGCTGCCGTTTACAAAGGATATGGTGATGATGCGTCAGACCCCCTTTGGCCAGGAACTGAAGGACCTTGACATCCGCTTTGATTTCAGCGACCGGCCGCGTCTGGTCACGGCCCTTTTGGCTGCAGCCCATGAAGGCATGGACGAGCAGACCTTGTGGTCCTGGCCGGTCGGCAGACGCCTGCTGAGCCTGCTGCAATGGACCGCGGCGTCCTCAGATCATGGCCTGACGGTCAACCGTGCCTGCCAATCCTGCGGCGCCATGATGGAACTGCACTATGAAGCAGGTGAATTGATCAGCCTGATTGAAGCTCATCAGGAAGACACCGTGGCCATCAGCTATCAGGGCCAAGAGCTGGTTATGATGCGGCCCAGCGGCCGTCACCAGCAGGCGTGGCAGAAGGCGGTTTTTTCCACGGCCCGTGAAGCCGGGGTGGCCATGCTGCAGAGTCTCAGTAAAAGCCCTCTGCCAAAAGCCTTGGTGGCTGACGATAAGGTGCTGGCCGCCGTGGAAGAGCGCCTGGCGGCCGCTGATCCTCTGATTGATTACCAGGTTACCACCGCCTGCCCGGCCTGCGGGCAGGTGCAGAGCTGGGCAATTGATTGGGAAGAATTCTGCCTGCGCCACTTGCACCAACAGCAGCAGCTTATGCTGCGCAGCGTGGCTCGCTTGGCGGGCCATTACCATTGGTCGGAGCAGGAAATCATGGTCATGCCCGAGTGGCGGCGCCGGCATTATGCAGCGCTAATTTAATTCAAAGAAGGACCGCTATGGGCTATTTGCATCAGTTGATGAAACAATCGAGCCTCTCCATCGCCGAACCCCAGGCCGGGCCGGACCGGATCGCGGACAGGGCCGAAACAGCGGCTCCAAACCCGGGCTTGGAAGTGCATGAAGAGGTGGAGACACCGGCAGCCGTCATGTCTAAGGAGACGGCTGTTGCAGGTCGCGGGGAAACGGCATCCGCAAAGTCGAATGAGGCCGACCAAGAGCTTATGCCCCTGACCGCTCAAACAACCAAGCCCAAGGTTATGGAAAGTGTCTTTGAACCATTAACCCCGAAAGCGCCGGTTCAAGCCGGTCCGGAGATGGAGCCAAAGCGGACTATTCAAGACGAGCCCCAGGCGGCGCCCCTGCAACCGCTGGAGCAGACCATCGAGCGCGAGGCTGCGCCTGGGGCGGACAGCACAGCAGCAGCCTTTTTTCCCGAGACAGCCGCCAAACACGCCCAGCCTTGGAAAGCAGCCCTCCCGTCGCAAACCACCAGTGCATCAAAGGCCGCGAGGTCTTCCGGCAGTAAGGAAGAGCCGCCTTCCTCCGGGGCATGGCCGGGAGAAGAGGTCAATACCGGCGAGACGCCGTTTCCATCTCCACAGCCCCAATGGCAGGACAAAGCCGCGCTTTCCGCCTATGTGCTCAAGGAAGTAACCCAGTGGGTAAGCCAGGAGGAGGACCCCGTGCCGCCGGTCCTGAACCCCGCCGGACCAAAGCGTGCGACAGCCCGTGCCAATCAGGACCAGCCGCAGCCGTTTCCATCGCTTAGGGAAGAACAAGTGCAATTGTCCATTGGCAACATTAATGTGGTGGTAGAAGCACCCAGCATCACGGTGCCTCGATCGGCACCGCAGCCGGCCGGGACGGCCAAACCGGCGCCGTCTTTTTTAACCTGGCAGCGCCACTACTTAAATGACTGACGAGGAGCATCATGGCCCAACTGGATACAATCGATGCCATCGGCGCCGTTACCCATCTGCTGGAAGAGCGACTTCACAACCACACCGGCCTGGACATCAGCGTAGGCCGGCCGGGAGACAATCAAAGCCACAGCACCGGCGCGCGGCTTAATCTTTTTCTTTACGAGGCGGTCTTTGATCCCACCCTTAAAAACACGGCCCTCACCGAAAGCCAGAATCCTCCGCTGTGGCTGGTGTTGAAATTTCTGCTCACCCCTTTTGACGAGACCGGCGAGAGCGACACCCGCAAGGCCCATCTTAATCTGGGCAAAGGCCTGCGGGCCCTGCGCGATCTGACCTTGCTGCAATTGAGCAGCGCCGTACCGGCTGATATTCAAAAAGCGCTCAAGGACAATCCGGAAGAATTGAAAATTACCTTTGATGAGAGCACCTCCGATTTACTCTCCAAGCTCATGCAGGGTCCTGATGAAAAGTACCGCTTTTCCATAGCCTTTCAGGTGCGGCCCGTTCTGATCACAGGCACCACGCCACCCTCCTATAATTTACTGGTGGGTATTGATTACCTGGCCGACACCACCATCGGTGAAGCAGGCATTCAATTGGGCGTGTGGCCCAAGGACATGGCTGTGCTCGATCAATTGGAGCAGCAAAAACTGGAGGCTGGCGATGATGTGATCATCCTGGGTGAAAACCTTACCTTGCCAGGATTAAAAGCTTATATCCACGACCAGGAAATGGCCATTGATGCCAATGCCACCACAGCCGACCGCATGAAGGCTTCCATGGCCGCCCTGGTGACAGCCCATACGCTGTCGGCCGGGGAATGGCCCATCATGGTGACCAAACCCCTGCCGTCGGGCAAGGCGTTAAAAAGCAATCTCATTACCGGCCAGGTGCTGCCGTCCATTACCGCAGCCCCGGCGTTTACCCCCAATAGTGATTACGGCACCATCAGCTTAAGCGGCACCTTGCTGGGCGGGGTGGAAGATGCTATTGCCGTGGCGCTGTATCAAGACGGCCAGGTGGTCAAACTCTACGATGACCTTCCGGGCACGGTCAATCAAACCAGCCTGGATGTGGCCATCACGTCCGCCACCAAACCGCCGGCAGGCACCTACCGTGTGATCCTGATGGTCAACGGCCAGCAGGCCAAAAAAAGTCCCGAGGTGGTGCTGCCATGACCCTTGAGTTGGGCAATAAGGCAACCCTCAATCCCGGAATCATTGTGGATGATCCCGTGGCTGCTTATTGGCTGCATCAGGTGACCTTCCGGCTGCGCCGCGAAATTGCCTGGCTGTGGTACGAAATGGGCGTAATGCCTGCAACCAAACCGGATACCCTGCCGCCAATGCAGGATAAAGCCGGCGCCGCCCTGGGCTATCAGCGCAATTGGGATAAAAAGCAGGCTTTCTTTCAGGAGGAGCCCACGGCCCGTTATCTGACCGAACAACTCCAGGGAAAGCCCATGGCCGGCAGCACCCCCCGGCGCGGTTCTTTTGCCTGGGTGGTCACCACGTTGCGGCTCCAGCCAGTGGAAGCCTTTGTGTTCGCCCTGGGATTGATTCCCGTGGTGGACAGCCCGGTGGGCCCTATTCTGGCCACCTGCCAGCATGATGCAGTTAAAACACGGCCAACCCTGGCTTTGGCCCAACGCTTGTGGGACAAACCAGAGGAGATCATGGGCCTGCTGAATCCGGCTCATACCCTTTATCATTACGGACTGCTGCAGGTTCCAGCCGGACCTTTTGACCAGCATCTTGATTGGGAACAGCCGTTGTTCGTGCCCGCGCTGATCGCCGGGACCTTGCTTTATCCTGGCCACAGTCAGACTGCGGGCCTGGAGGTGGTGGAAGCAGCCCAAGAAAAGGCGTTGGATCTCAATCCCACGGCGGCCATGGTGGCCGCCCGCCTGGTCAAAGAGCCTGCCACCCATGCCCGGTTGATTCCCATGCACAGTGTCAAGCATGGTCCTTTTAGCGCCATGGCCGGACTCATGGCCCGGCAGATGGAAAAACCGGTGGTGCGTTTCGGGGAAGATCCGCTGCTGCTGGGAAGCAAAGCGTTTCGCGACGGCCTGGCGGCCTTATGCTGGTTAAAAGGCGTGGACTTGCTGCTCGATGATGAACAGATCCTGATGCTGACCCAGGAAAGACAGCAACTGACCCTGGACGTGCTGCCGCGCCTGACCATTCCCATCAATATCTACATCAGCCTGACCGAACGGCAGTCTTTGACCAATCTGGCAACAGCTTATGTTATGCCCACGGTGGAGCTGCCCGGTCTGAGCTATCATGAACGTTTGCTGGCTTGGCGCGAAGCCTTGCCCCGGCAGGCTCCGGCCCTGGCCCAGGAGATCGCGGAGTGCGCCCGCAGATTCCGTTTTCAAAGAAATACCATCCTGGCCGTGGCGCGCTCGCTCAAGGCCTTGGGCCGGCCTCTGACCGGCCGGGATCTGATGGCGGCCTGCTGGGCCCAGGCACCGCTCGACATGGGCGACCTGGCACAAAAAGTCACCCCCCGTTTTGATGAAGAAGAGGTTGTTCTGCCTGAAAAACAGGAAGCCCATTTTCGCGAGCTGATCCAAAGCATGCGGGCCCTGACCAAGGTGCATTACCAATGGGGCACGGCCAAGGCCTGGAATGAAAGCGGCATTACGGCCCTCTTTGCCGGTGCGCCGGGCACGGGCAAAACCATGGCCGCCGAGCGGCTGGCCATTATCCTGGGCCTGCCCATGGTGCGCATTGATCTCTCTCAGGTGGCCAGCAAATACATCGGCGAAACAGAGAAAAATTTAAAACGCCTTTTTGACCTGGCCGACACGGCGGATACCATTCTGTTTTTTGACGAAGCGGACGCGCTTTTCGGCAAGCGCTCGGAAGTGAAGGATGCCCACGACCGCTATGCCAACCTGGAGATCAGCTATCTGCTGGAAAGAATGGAGCGCTTCAAGGGCCTGGCCATTTTGGCCACCAACCGTAAGAAGGATCTGGATGAAGCCTTTGTACGGCGGTTGCGTTTCATTATTGATTTTCCCATGCCCGGCGAGGAGGAGCGGCTGCGCATCTGGAACCAGGTCATTCCAGCCGGCATAGACCGCAGTGATCTTGATCTGGACTTTCTGGCCAAACAATTTCCCCTGGCCGGCGGCCACATCCGCTCGGTGGTCTTCAATGCCTGCCTGCAAAGCGCCGATGGGATAGAGCCCGAGGGTTTTAAAGGAAGATTGGTCATGGAAAAAGTCATGGTGGCCCTTAAACGGGAATATGAAAAATCAGGGCGTTCGGTGAGCCTTGAGCAGTTCGGCACTTATGCCCAGCTGGTGGACAAGGTATGAAGCAGCTCAGGATCAATCAGCTTAATCTGCGCGTGCGCGGCCTGGACAAGGGGCAGGCTCAAGCCCTGGCGCAGGGCGTAGGACAAAAGCTGCTGCACTATTTGGCCCGAAATGGACACCCCCTGGACAACGGCGTGATTGAAAGCCTGGGTCCGATTAATGTCACCGTGGCGCCCGGCACCGGAGTAGCCGGGATTGGGGACATGAGCGCCCGGCAAATCGGCCAGGCCGTGAACCAGGCCAAGCGGCAAGTGCATGGACCAGAGCATAACAAAGGTGGAGCGTGATTATGGGAAAATTCATTCGCGGTGCATTGGTGGAATACGGCAGCGACTTTCTGGGTCCTATTCCCAATCTGGTCATCTTTCAATTCAATCCCGAGACCCTGTCGCGCAGCATTCAGATTCCATCCCGGCCGGTCAACAATCAGGCCAGGGAGACCAGCCAGGCCGGGGAAACCCCGACCGAGACCATCAGCTTGACGGCTAATTTCAATGCCAGTGACGAACTGAAGGACAACAATGTTCTGGCCCGGACCTTTGGCGTGGGCACACGTCTGGCGGCTTTGGAAAAAATGGTCTACCCCACCAACATCGTGGGAGGCCTGATCGGCGCGGCCCTTGACGCCATTGGCTCGGCCCTGGGCCTGGGCGGCGGCGGTGATGATGCGGCCGTGCAGCCGATCCCCAGAAGTGCCTTTCCCAAAATTCTCTTTATCTGGGGACCCATGAAAGTGCTGCCCGTGGTGATTCAATCCATGTCCATCAATGAAAAATTGTATGACGCCTTGCTCAATCCCATCCAGGCCGAGGTGTCGCTGACCTTGGCCGTGCCCGCGGCCGATATCTGCAGCGACGACTGGATTGCCAAAGGCGCGTTGGAATATACCAATGCGGTCAAGGAAGTGCAGGCCATTGCCAATCTGGCCAACACGGTCAGCCAGGTCGCGGAGATGATACCGTTTTAGAGCAGAGACGCCCAACTTGGGCGTCTCTGCCTTTGATTTATTTTCCATTCGCGTGCATTGGCGCTTAAAATTTCCGGCCCGGCCGGTTTAGGAGGCTTTATGTTTGCCGACAACTCGCGTTACAAAAAAGTGGATACCATCACCGTCACCCTGGCGGACGGTACTACGGCGCCGGCCATCAAGCTGCGCACGCTGCCGGTGGTGCGCGGCCAGGATACGGTCGTACAGCAGCAGGACCGTCTCGATCTGCTGGCGGACAAGACGTACAAAGATGACAGCAAGTTCTGGCATATTGCCGATGCCAACAGCAGCCTGGAAGCAACAGATTTGGAAAAGACCAACGAGACCATTTTGGTGCCGCAGCAATAGGACTTAGACGGGTTGACACGTGCAGGGGCACGGCAGCCCAGCATTCGCGGGACAGGGGTCGTGCTCCTACAAAAGAACGTAGCTGTTGGAATAACGAGGCTTAGGAAGGGTTTTTTATGAGCGACCGGACCACTTATTTCAGAATTTATTTTGATGATCAAAGCGCCACCCAGGATCAGCTGCAGCGGATTCTCTCCATCACCGTGACCCAGCAGATGGATCAGGCCTGGGAAGCGCAGATACGCTGGCCCTTGTGTCTCAGTGACCAGGGCACCTGGAGTGATGAAGACCAGCGGTTTTTTCAATCCTTCGGCCGCGTGCGCATTGAAGTCAAGACCGACGGCGAAAACTGGGTGCCTTTGATCGACGGCCCCGTGGTAGGCCGGGACAATAACATGCAGCCTGATCCCGGCCAGAGCGAACTGACCTTGCTGGTGCACGATGACAGCGTGTACCTCAACCGCGAAGCCGTGCAGGAAGAAGTGGGCGAGCGCACGGATCAGGAGATCGTGGAATACCTTTTTGGCAAGGCGCCGACCCAAATCACCGAAACCGATGTGGCTGATTTGCCGGCGCGACAAAGCACGCAGCGCACGGACCGCACCCTGTCAGGCATGCCCATTCGCCTGATTCGCTCCCTGGCCACTACCTATCACATGCATGCCTATGTGCTGCCCGGGGAGAACCGGGGGGAGAGTGTGGGGTGCTTTAAGGATTTTCCCGAGGAATTGGATGAGCATCTGCCTGCGATGGTCACCCTGGGAGATGACCGCAATGTGACCACTTTTCAGGTGCATCACAATGCCCAGCAGCCGGCCACCTATGTGGCCGACAGCCTCAGCCTGGACGACAAGGGCATCACGTCGTCCACCTCCAGTTTCCGCGACGCCACACTCCTGGGCTCGCAGGCCCCCTATGGCGACGAGTCCCAGACAGCTACCAGACGGCTCTCCCAGTATGCTGATGAAGATGTGGATGGCCAGCAGGCCGTGCAGGGCGCGAGCAATGCGTCGCTCTATGCCTATGAAGGCAGCGGCACGGTCAAGGCACCCTGCTATTTGGGTGTGTTGCAGCCTTTCAAGCTGGTGGCCATTCATGCCGGCCAGACCGTGCTGAGCGGCAATTATGTGCTGACCCGCGTGGTTCATCATCTTGGCTGGGATGAGTACAGCCAGGATTTTACAGCAGTGCGCAATGCGGCCAGCGATGCCGAGGCAGGCAGCGAGAGCAGCCTGACCGGAAACCTCAGTGTATCGGTCAATGTTTCTTTCAGTATTGTGTAAGCCAAAAACCGGCCTCAGGGCCTGGCAAAGGTGGGTGGAACCATGGCTGTAGAAGAAAATGTGGTCGCGGATATTAGGACCTTTCTGGAGGAACGCTATTTCGGCAAGTACCGGGGACGGGTCAAGCAAGTCGATCCTGCAACCGGGTACATCAAAGCCGAGGTGCCCAAAGTGTGGGGTAGCGGGCAACTCTCGCCATGGATGACGCCGTGCGTGCCTTTTGCAGGCGATGGCTATGGCCTGGTGGTGCTGCCAAAAGATGAGGATGGTGTGTGGGTGGAATTCGAAGCCGGGCTCAAGAGTGCGCCTCTGTGGACCGGGTTCTGGTGGGCCCAGGATGAACCTCCCAGCCAAACCAAGGATGATGCCCAAATAAGGGGACTCATTACCCCGGAAAAACTGGAATTGATCATGGATGACAGCGCCAAGGAGATACGGTTGAAGCATCCCGACGGTCCGGAGCTCAAGATCAGCTCCTCCGGGATTGATTTGACGGTAGGGCAAAAAAAAATCAGCCTCAGTGACAGCGGGCTCGATGTCAATGACGGCGCGTTTAAGGTGAGCTGATGCCGGGAAAATACCTGACCATTCAATCAACCATTCAATGCCCCCACGGCGGCATGGCCCTTCTGAGTACTTCCAATCAGAAGGTCTCAGCCCTGGGCGGCAATGTGCTGCTCGAATCCGACGTGCACCAGATCGCAGGCTGCGGCTTCACTTTGCCCGGACCCAAACCGTCGCCGTGTGTGACCATTGAATGGCAGGCCGGCACGCAAAAGGCGACCATCGATGGACAAAAAATTTTAGTGGAGAGCAGCGTGGGGCTGTGCAAGAGCCCGGAAGGCGCGCCGCAAGGCACGGCGATCATCAGCCAAACGCAGCCTAAGGTGGAAGGGGTTTAGAAAATCGAGAATCGAAAAATAAAAACCAATAGCCGGCGTTGCAGGGAACGGCCGGAACCGTTCCCTGCAATACTGGATTAGGAGACCTTATGGGACCCTACGGCAAACATTTGTCTTTCCCTTTTCGCATCAGCAGTGACGGGCGCACCGCCACGGTGGATAATTTGCCGGACCATGTGCGCGATGAGGTGGTGCAGCTGATTCTGACCAATCCCGGGGAGCGGCCCTTTGTGACCGAGTTCGGCGCGGGCGTGCGCATGCTGCTGTTTGAAAACATGGACAAGCAGACCGAGGGCATGGCCAAGGCCAGGATCACCCAGGCCCTGGGCCGGTGGCTGGGCGAACGGGTCACCATGGAAGACTTAAAAGTGGACTTCAGCCAGGAAGGCGTGTTGGTGGTGGAGTTGCAGTACCGGATCAAAGGCACCCAGGATTCACGAGTGCTCCGCTTCCAGCGGGATAGTGACAGTAAATGATCAGTCCGGCAAAGTCGGAATAAAAGTTCTGTCTTACGCCCATCCCTGTAGGAGCGGGTTTTAAACCCGCCCCTACAAGTGAAATTTACTTACGCTAAATGCGTATATCTTGGAAACACAGAATCAGACCAAGGAGCGCGAACCATGGCCATCATTGATCAGGAAGCCTTGAACGACCGGGTCAAGATCCTGGGTGCTTACAATGGCATGCAGCTGGTGCTGGTCAGGCTGCCCTCCGGGCCCAATCCGGATCATGCCGTGCTGGACGTTTATTTCTATAACAAGCATAAATTGCAGAAACTGCTCGATGAGTACACGGCTCAACCTGATCAGACCGTCAAGGTTTTCTCCATCAGCGGCGGGCTGCGCGTGCTGGGCGGATGGCTGGATGATCAGATTCATGTCACCAAAATTGAAGGTCAGGTGAGTCAGCAGAAGATCAGCCTCACCGTGGCGCCGGTGGGTGATTATTCGACCTACACGCTGATCTTCAATGACCTGGACACGTATAAAATCGACCCTTTGCTGAGCGAGGTGGAGTTCAAATTCCGGCCCGGCTGTTTCAGCGCCGACTGCGCGCCCGATTGGGAACCGGCCCCGGCTCCTCGGACAGAGCCGCAAATTGACTACCTCAGCAAGGACTATGCGTCCTTCCGCCATCAGCTGATCGCAGTCATGAAAGAGCGTGTGCCCAATTGGGAGCCTACCAGTGAGGCTGACCTGGACATGGTGCTTATGGATTTGTTCAGCGCCAAGGCGGATGAGCTCAGTGATTTCCAGGACCGGGTTATGAGCGAGGCCTATCTTACTTCAGCCCGCAAGCGCGTGTCCCTGGCCCGCCATGCGCGCCTTATGGATTACTATATTCATGAAGGCCAGCAGGCCCTCACCTGGTGCGCTGTCAAACTGGCGGGCGGCCAGCATCTGGAGATCGGCCTTGATCCCCAGGGCATGCCGCTTGAAACCATCACCTTCTGGACCGGCCATGAAACCCCGGACAGCAGCAGCCAATTTTTTGCGAGCAAGGGCGCCTGCTTTATGGACAGCCTGCTCAATGACATTATGCTTTACCCCTGGGACGGGGTCAAGCCCACCCTGGCCTGCGGCAGCACGTCGGCGGATCTGCTGCTGAGCGCTCCAACGCAAGCCAATGTGGAGCAGGTGAGGGACTGGATCAATGACGGCGACCTGACGGTCCTGCTGGTGGAGGAGTTTAAAAGTCCTGATACGGGCGTAGCCGGCGTAGTCAATCCCCAACACCGCCAACTATTGCATCTCAAGCCCGATAGCCAGGCTAAAAAAGATCCCATTGCCAATGTGTGGACCCTACAGGTCAACTGGGAAGAAGAGGATGCCCTCACCTGGAATGCCACCTTTTACAAGCAGTTCGGTGAAGCCCTGCCTGCAGAGGATGTCACCCTCTTTCATGGCAATCTGATCCAGGTTTATCACGGCCTTTTCAAAACCCTGACCTTTAAGCCCGAAGGCGAAGTGCTCTCAGGCAGCGATGAGCGCGCGGTGGAAGCCACGGCCTGGGGAAGTATGTGCAGGCTCGATGATTTGGACCGTCTGGCTTATCGGCCCACGCCCTTGGGCAACCAGGTGCCCTGCCTGTCCACCATGGTGGTCAAGATCACCACGGGCGGGAGCGTGGAGCGTTTTTGGCGCGAAGTCATTACTTTGGTCAAGAGCACCGGAGAAGATGAGGATTTTATCGTGGAGACCGATGAGCTGGGCCGTAGCCTGGTCCGCTTCGGCAACGGCGTGAACGGCAAGGCCATGCCCGAGGACAGCACAGCCACCTTGCGCTATCAGGTCGGTGTGGGCAGTGAAGGCAACATTGGCCGCGACAATTTGGTCTTCTGCGATGAAGCCAAGATTGTGTCCTGCTGGAATCCCTTTGACGTGACCGGCGGCCTTGATCCCGAGCCCACGGCCTCGATCATCCGGCGGGTGCAGGAAGCTTATCTGGCCAAACAATTCCGGGCCATTACCCTGCCTGATTACGAAGCGCGCGCCCTGGAACTGGAGCATGTAAGCAATGCCAAGGCCTTTTATCAATGGTCCGGAAGCTGGCGCATCGTGCGTCTTTGCATTGATCCCAAGGGCGGTTATGACCAGCACGAGACCATCCGCCGCGAGGTGGCCCAAGCCCTGGAACCGCTGCGCCTCATCGGCGACGACCTGGAAGTCAGGCTGCCCCATTACGTGCCCCTCGAGATCACGGTGCACATTTGCGTGGACCAGGATTATTGGATCGAGGACATCCACTATTTGCTGGAGCAGGAGTTTTCCACGGGCTACACGCCCGACGGACGGCTCGGCTTTTTTCATCCTGACAACTGGACCTTTGGCCAGAGCCTGATGGCCAGCCAGATTCTGGGCCGGGCGGCCCTGGTCAAGGGCGTGGGCCATGTGAGCAGCCTGGACATGAAACGCTTCAATGAGCCGCCATCGGGATTGCCGGACCGCATTGAAGTGGAGATGAATGAAATTATCCTGGTGGCCAATGATCCTGATCACCAGGAAAAAGGTGTTATTACTTTTGACCTGAAGGGAGGCCGGCAATGAATCCCTTTGACTGCCAGTCGGACGCGCCCCTCTTAAAAACCATCGACAACCGTCCCGGGCTGGACAAGATTGATTACCGGCTGGGACCCTACAGCGCGTTCCGGGCCCTGTTGATACAAAAGCTCAACCATGATCCCGTGCTGTCCGGCTGGACCCACCGCGACGCCGATGATCCGGGCATTGCCCTTTTGGAAGGGGCCTCCATCCTGGGCGACATTCTCACCTTTTATCAGGACCTCTATGCCAATGAAGCCTTTTTGCGCACGGCCCAATGGCGCGAGAGCATTGCCGAACTGGTGCGCCTCACCGGCTACCGCCTGTCGCCGGGCCTGGGCGGACTGGCGTCCTTTGCTTTTGAAGTGAAGGGCACCAAGCCCATCACCATTCCCAAGTCCTTTCCAGTGAAGATCCAGCTGGAAGACTTGAAGGACATGGCCGAGTTTGAGACCAAAGAAAGCCTGATTGCCTATCCCGGGCTGAGCGCTTTCAATTTATATCGCCCCCTGCAGGACAGTTCCATCACCAAGAGCACGCAGGAATTTTATGTGGATCAAGTGGACGGCCAATTGGCTGATCTTGATCTCAAGGCCGGCGACCGCCTGCTCATGGGAGTCCTGCAGACCGATTATGCGGGCGGGCAGCAGTTTCACTATCCCGAGCTGGTTAAAATCAAAAGCGTGCGCCAACTGCACGGCAAGCAGGTCTTTAAAATCGAGGGCGCCCTGCAATCGCTCAATCTGCAGAATACGGCCACGGCTTACAAGCTGGGCCGGACCTTCAACCATGCCGGGCACAACAGCCCGCCCACCAAGACTACCTTTGACAGCAGCGGCAATCCCCAGGAAAAGGACGTCAACTTTTACCGCTTATGCAACAATACCACCACCGATGGTCCGGCGGCATCTTTGACCACGCTCCAATATCCTATTGATCAACAGGTCAACGACCTCACGGCAGGCACCAAGGTGATTTGCCAGCAGCCCTTTGGTTATTATTTCGTCTACAACCCGCCCGGCAGCCATGACTGGACCGGCGTTAAGTACCAACTGCGCACCATTACAGCCGTGGCCAAAACCAGCGTCACCTGGGGCAGCCTCACCGCGGCGGTCACCATGATGGCCCTTGATAAAAAAGTCTCCGATTATGATGATTACAACAGTGCCTATCCCCGGGCCATGGACATCAGGAAAATGCAATTTCATGAAGTGCTGGGGTCCGAACTGACCCTCAAGGCCGTGCCGCAAAATACTTCGGCCGGCGCGGGGGATACGCTGATCTTTTACGGCCTGGAAGCCGATGCCACGCAATTGGCCAAGCGGACCTTGCTGCTCACCGCTGAGAATGACGAGCAGCTGATCCTGAGCGTGAGCTCGGTGGAGCAGGACGCTGCCCGCTTTTCCGAACACGCCGACGGCTGGAAGGTAAAGCTGACCACCATGGTGGGGCTTTCCGACTATGAACATGACAAGCCCTACTACAGCGTCTGCGCCAATTTGGTGGAAGCCGACCAGGGCAAAACGTTGGCGGAAGTGGCTCTGGGCAATGGCGACGCCCGTCAGACTTTTCAAACCTTTAAACTCCCCAAATCGCCCCTGACCTATCTGCTCGATGCCGGTGCCACGCCGCCGGAAGTGCCGCAACTGACGGTGACCGTCAATGACGAGCCCTGGACCTGGGTGCCTTCGCTGTTTAACTATGGGCCCAAGGACAAAGTCTTTATCACCCGAGAGGATGAATCAGGCACAAGTTATGTTCAGTTTGGTGACGGCCGCACTGGTGCGCGCCTGCCGTCGGGCTTGAAGAATGTGAAAGCCGTTTACCGCCAGGGCGTGGGCGCGTCGGGTGATCAGCAGGAAGGGGCCAAAGCCAAGGCCGGTACCAGCCTCAAGGGGCTGGACAAAATTCATTTTTCCGGCCCGGCCCAATTAGGCGCGCAAGCTGAAGAGGGAGGCCATGCCAAGGAGAGCGCGCCCGGCAAGCTGCAGACTCTGGGACGCATGGTCTCGCTCAAGGATTATGAAGTGGAGGTGCTCTCCATCTCCGGCGTGCTCAAGGCGAGGGCGGCCTGGGCCTTGGAAAACAACGTGGCCCTCATCAAACTCTGGGTGCTGCTTAAAACCGATGCTTATGACAAACTCTCAGACATACGCACCCTGGCGGACACTTACGACAAAAAGCGCGGCCTCAACCGTTATCCCCTCAAAGTCGAGCCCGGCTGGCTGCAATACGTGCGCATTTACGCCGTGGTGACCGTGCCCAAGGGCACCAATCAGGACAAGCTGAGCGTTGAGATTAAAACCGCCTTGGGCGTGACCGGCGAGGAAGACAATGGCATTGATAATCCCAAGGGCCTTTTCGGCATCAAGGCCCGCGGTTTTGGCCAGGACGGTTATGCCAACAATCTGCTGGCCGTGATCCAGGATGTCAAGCCCGTGGTGCAGGTGGAATTAAAATCCTTCCACACCATGTTCTACTGGCCCGTATGGCCGGCTACGGACGATTGGATTGATGACGTCATCTATGTGCAGGATGTGATCACCGCGCAAGATCATGATGTGCTGGCGTTGTATACGGATCATTTGAAACTGCAGTTTGTGGAAGAGGGGTAGATTCTGTATTTCCAACATCTACGTTTTGGCGTAGATAGCTCGTGTTGCGGAAAGAAGATTTTTTAATTAATGCAATGGGCAGGCGCAAGGCCTGCCCCTACAAAAAACGAATTATTTCTGGTTTTTGTAAGGACGGCCCTATGTGGCCGCCCATGATTTGGGCCAGATCATTTTGTAGGGAACAGTCGCGACTGTTCCCTACGGGCGTGAATTCCGGCTTCGCCGGCTTAGGAAGGTGTAACCATGGCACAGCGCAAAAGTCTATACGACCGTTTGCCTGAGATCTACCGCATTAAAGATGCCGAGCAGATACCGCCTTATCAGCTCAAGGCCCTGGTGGATCTGGTGGATGAGCATGTGTTCGCCAATGTGCGCGACAACATCCTCGACCTCTACCATAATTTTTTCATTGAGACCTGCGACGACTGGGTGGTGCCCTATATCGGCGATTTGCTGGGTACCACGGCCTTGCAGGGCGATCCCTGGACCTTGCGGGCTGATGTGGCTGACACCATTGTGCTGCGCCGGCGCAAAGGCACCTTGGGGGCCATTGAGCGGTTGACCTATGATTTGACCCAGTGGGGCGTGCACGCTTCCGAACTGTTCCGCAATTTGAGCTGGATGCAGCATCTCAATCATCAGCGGCCTGATGAAGGCGGACTGCCGCCTTACAGCCCGCAGGTGGCAAAAGCCGACCGGCCTGTTACGCCCTTTGGGGGCACCATGGCCATTAAAGATCCGGCCCTGCTGGCGCTTCTGGACACGCCTTTTGATCCTTTTGCCCATGCGCCTGACCTTAAAAAAGCAACCTTGGGCCAATGGCGTTACAACATTCCCAACCTGGCCATTGCCTTGTGGCGGCTGGTGGATTATACGGTGGCCATTACCAAACCCAGCTTTGATCATGAGTATACTTACAGCTATGAGGATCCCGTGACCAGCACCACCCTGAACGTGACCGGCCTTTGTTTTCATATTAATCCTTTGGCTCATCCGCTGACCTTGTTCCAGGCCCACCGTTATAATCCTGAAACCTATGCCATGAAAGTGACCGACGTGGATGACATGCCCGGTCCCATTCATCCCAGCCGCCTCACCAGCGGCTCCCCTGCAGGCAATCCCGAGGCTTATGTCCAGCTTGAAACCTATGATCCCAATAACTGGACCCAGGACAGCCTCTTTCAGAAAGATATCGGTCTGCAGCTGCACTTGCCCAATCCGCCTTTTGCATCCCTGGACCAATGGCGTTTTTACGGGGCTGATCTGTATTGCTGGGAAAATGGCTTGCCCAAGTATTTGGCGCCTTATGAAATGGCCATTGATCCCAAACTGGGCAGGATTATTTTGCCTGTGCTCAGCAGCGATGAGATCACGGGTTTGAAGAATCATCTGCTGCTCTCCTATACCTATGGCGCGCCCGGGCCCGTGGGCAGCCATCCTGTGACCAGGCCTGCGGTTACGGAGACCATCAGCGTCAGTTATCACGACAATCCTTTGGGCCTGCAGCAGGCGCTGGAAAATATTGAAGACGCTGATGATCCCATCATCATTGAGATCAAGGATTCCATGGTGCATGACCTGGACCTGACCGGTCTGGCAGGCACGGTGGTGGAAGACGGCGGGGTCAATCTCCAGCTCAAGCACAGCCTGACCATCCGGGCGGCCTCGGGCGAGCGGCCCATCATCCGGCTGGCCCAGCCCTTGCGCTTCAAGCCCACTTATGTGATGAGCTTGCAGCCCGTAGGCTCGGAGGCTTTTGAAACCGAGCAGGCCTATTACACAAGCCTGATGAAAGTCCTTAATGTGCGCCTGGAAGGCCTGTGGATCACGGCCGGACCGGGCATGACGGCCAACCAGCCGCTGATTGCACGGGCAGCGCTCAACCGCCTGGAACTGGTGGGCACCACCCTTGATCCGGGCCGCCAGCTCAAGGCGGACAAGAGCAGGGAAGCCGGACGGCTGGCCATGAAATTAAAAGCCGGCCAGGGCTTCAGCAGCGTGGAAAAGCCTTATTTCAGCGAAGTGCCGGAAATCGTGCTCAGCCGCAGTATTACCGGCGGCCTGCAGATGGATACGGATTATGAGTTGATGATAACGGACTCCATTATTGACCAAGGACTGGGACCGCAGGACAAGCTTTCCGGCTTGGCTCAGGATTTTGCCGTGACCGCAGCCACCAAGCCCGTGGACAGCTGGGGTCCGCCCACGCAGGTGAGCAATGTGACCTTTTTCGGGAGCGTGCGGGTGCAGACCTGCAGCGGCCGCGGCGCGATTTGGGCCCAGCCGCTGTGGGTGTTCAACAACCAGACCGGATGCATCAAGCTCAGCTATTTTCCGGCCACGGGCAACCGTTTGCCCCAGCATCATGGCTGCGTATTTGGTGACGAGGCGGATCTGAGTTTTATGGCCCTGGCCATCAATCAACCGGGCTATGGCCAATTGTCCCTGGCTACAGGCTATGCCATCCGGGAACAGGGCCCGCATGAGGACATGATGGGCGCCTTTAATTTCATGCTCGACGCCCATAAGTGGCGCAATCTGTCCATACGGTATCGTGAATTCATGCCCGCGGGCATCAGGCCGGTGTTGATACCAATTACGTAAATTATAAGGATACACCACGAAGGCACAAAGGCACGAAGGAACACAAAGGTAAAGCAAGGCTAAAAACGGGAAAAAATTTAGATCAAAAATAATTTCTTGGAGAACCTTTGTGCCTTGGTGGGGAATCATTTTTATTCCGGCTT
>CAYVTN010000004.1:0-21831 GCA_964454395.1 uncultured bacterium
GTCATAAACACGCACCATAAAGCCCGCTGTCACCGCCAGGGCCAGAAGGCCTGCTTCCACCAGCCGCTGTTTGCCTTGCGGTCTGGCTGCTGCCGGAGACAAGACAGGATTACGATAGAACGCCAAAAGCCCCATCACCGCGGCTGCACCCCACAGCCACAAGCCGGCGGACAGATGGCGGTCCCACCATTGCTGCTGACCCAGCCAGGCCAGGGCCACCATGAGCGCCACCAGTGCCGGCCGGATCAGTCCGATGGCCTGCAGCCCGTGTTCCAAGCGGAGGCCGGCTTTTTGCGTTAAAGGTGACTTCCGTGCTGATGTGATCGTCCGGGAAGCGGTTTTCACGGAACGGGTTTTGTTGCTTTTCTTTTTGGCCGCGTTCTTCATTTGGTTGCCGTCACCATCAATTCCATGCCCAGCATGGCCTTGGTTAATTGCTTGATCTTAAGATGAGCGGCCAGATCCTTGCCCAGCGATTTAGGCGTATAGCGCTGGGGATGTACTTCCGGTTTGTAAGGTTTACAGGGCCCGCCAAAGAACCGGTACCAGGTCTGCTCCAAGACAAGCCAAAAAAGGTTGGCGCAGTTCTCTGTGGTCACAAACATGGTGCCGCCCGGTTTTAAAACGCGGGTCAGTTCCTTAAGCGCGGGATGGGGATTCTCCAGATGTTCAATGGCATTGGTAAACAGGATCAGGTCAAACTGGTTGTCTTCAAAAGGAAGCGTTTCCAGGGGCGAACATACAAAGGTGCCTTGGCGGTGCTTGTTGCAGTAGCCGATGGACTCGGTTTCAATATCCACGCCGGTCAAGTTCAGCCGGGGCGCCATGCCTGCGCTCACGATCCCAGCGCCGCAGCCCGCATCGAGCACGTTGGCATGATCCGGCAAGGCGGCCGCCAAGCGGGCCGCGGTTTTAAGCTTGGGCGCGTGAAAGATATTGCGCGGAAAGGTCAGGCTGCCGGTGATGTAATCCAGATAATATTCATCATTGGCACCACGGCCCATGCGCTGGGTTTTGGGTTTGGTTTTGATCGGCATCGTTCCTCCCGGATGGAAACATATCTGTTATCATCTAAGCCGGCCAAGCCGGAAATAAAAGATACCTCACGCAAAGCACGCAAAGACGCAAAGGAAAGATTAAATCTTTTTTGCGGATTAAAACCTTTAACAATCTTTTGCTTTTTTTTCCTTTGCGTCTTTGCGTGCTTTGCGTGAGTAAATTTTTGAGCTTTGCTCTTTATTAATTATCTACCCCAAAAGCGGCCGTCTTGAAAATACGGAATCCCATCCGGCCAGGCCGTAATGATACCATCATTTTTATGCGGCTTTAAAAAATTGCCTAATACCTGCAATCACCCGGCGCACCTGTTGATCCCTGATTTCAGGTGCAATGGGCAGACAGAGTACATTGTGCGCCACGGCATTGGCCACGGGATAGTCTTTTTTGGCAGAAGCCAACATGCTGAAAGCCGGTTGACGATGCAGCGGCAGCGGGTAATGAATGGCCGTGTTGATTTGCCGGCCTTTTAAAAACAACTGCAGCCGGTCGCGGCCGGCCGTCAAAATGGCGTATTGATGAAAGACGTGAGTCGCCCCGGTTTGAATCTTGGGCACGTCCACCAATCCGTTCAGGCCCGCGCTGTAGGCTGCTGCCATGGATTGGCGCCGTTCATTCCACCAGGGCAGATAAGGCAGTTTAACCCTGAGGGCTGCGGCCTGCAAACTGTCGAGGCGGCTGTTGTAGCCCAGTTCTTCATGAATATACTTGTGGTTGGCCCCGTGCTGCCGAAGCCGCAGGGCGCGCCGGGCCAGTTTGGCCTTTTGCGTGAGCACCATGCCTCCGTCGCCCAGGCCGCCCAGATTTTTGGTGGGAAAAAAAGAAAAACAGCCGAAGTCCCCAAAAGTGCCCACCGCCTTGCCTCTCCAGGTGGCTCCCAGGGCCTGGGCCGCATCTTCAACCACAGCCAGTTTGGCTTGTTTGGCAAAGGCCATCAAGCTGGTCATGTTGGCGGCCTGACCGTATAAATGCACGGGAATGATGGCCTTGGTTTTTCTGGTCAGCTTTTTGGCCGCGGCGTCCAAATCAAGCATGAAGGTCTCGGGATCAATATCCACCATCACCGGCGTGGCACCGGCCAGCATAACGGCCGAAGCCGTGGCCATAAAGGAAAAGTCAGGCACCAGCACTTCATCGCCCCGGCCCAGATCAAGGGCTTTGAGGGCAATCAACAGGGCATCTGTCCCGGAATTAACGCCGATCGCGGTCTTGGCATGGGTCAGGTGAGCAATGTCTTTTTCCAAAGCGCCCACCTCAGGCCCGAGGATAAACCGGCTGCCGTCCAGCACTTCGCCGACAGCGGCCAGCAGGGCTTTTTTCAAGGCCCGGTTCTGCGCCTGGATATCGAGAAATTTAACTTCCTTAGGGATCTTTTTTTTCATCATAGGTTGTTCACCTTTTACTGTTCCTATAATAAGCATACCCGTAGGAGCTCAAGTTGTTGTGCCCCTGCAATTCTTTCAGCGCTGCTCAGCGTCGGCTATCCATCCTGGCGTAAACATCTCCAAAAATTGTTTTATCCGGCAAGGCTTGCAGATAGGCCGCCATGGCGTCCGCTTGGCACCAGGACGGCAGCGCCCAGGTCATGCTTTCACCCTGGGAAAAATTAAAGCTTACCCTGCCCAGGCGGTCGAGGTAGCCAAGGCATTGCAAGGCAGCCTCCATGTACTCAGGCGTGAACTCAAAGGATAACATATCCACCGCGCTAGTCAAGCCTTGCAACACCTCAACTTCAAAGCCTTCCACATCAATTTTGCAGAAGCTTGGCCGTCCGTAAGCGGCGATCAGTTCGTCCAGGGTGGTCATGGCCACCTTGATGGATTTGTTCCAGGCATAGCCGGAAAACCGGCCGCTGGCTTTCACGCGCTTGATCCATTCCGGCGACAGGGAGGATATGGTGTCCGCCCCGCTGAGCTGCATCTCCGCTTCCCCCGGCTCGGCGCCCATGGCCTTGTCCACCACCACCACGCGGTCATTTCGGGTAAAGCGCTTCTTCAATTGCGCCACACACACCGGCTGGGGGTCCACGGCAATGACCTTGGCGCCGCAGTCCAGAAACACCGCCGTGCGGTCTCCCGCATTGGCGCCGATGTCAAAACACAGATCCTCCGGTTTGATAAAGCTGCTGTAAAAGGCCAGCATTTTGCGGCGCTGCTGCCTCGCGGCGGGCGTCAAAGCATGGAGCCAGCGGAAACTTTTTTTAGCCGCGCTGTACAAGCCGGTTTTTTGCAAGAGACGGATAACCACACTCATCATTCACTGCCTCGCTTTCAGTCCATTCCATTAATACTGCCCTGATGCTGTCTTACATACGATGATTTTGGCCAAATGGAGGTGCATGCAACCATTCCCGGATTCCCTCTTGCCAGGGAAGACAGAGGACCGGCCCATAGAGGCCGGTTTTCTTCAACCGGTTGGATAAAGCTGTCATTGACAAATAGCCTCACTTTCAGCCCGGGCGCGGCGTCTTTTTTCCGGTTCATCCTGATCAATGTCCGGTTCCACTTTTTTCCCCACACCCTTGAGCACCGCGATTTGATAGGTCAGCCAGGGATCCACTAATTTTAATGCTTCCATCATATTGCCATAGGCATTCAGTAAAGCCAGGAGCATTTTATTTTTCCAGGGAAGACATCTGGTTTCCACCATCACCAGTTGATAAGGCTGCCTGACACTGGCCAGTTTGCGTTTAAATTGGCGGCGGTTGAAGGTTTCGTGTCCGGCCATCAAAGTCATGCGCACAAAGGTGATGGGGCTTTGCCGGTTGGTTTCCACCACCACCACCGGCCCTCCCTTTTTGGTGACCCGCAACAGTTCGGCCAGCGTTTTTTCCGGCCAAGCCATGTGGTGCATGGCATCCTGCATCCACACCCCGTCAAAACCGGCGTCGATGAAATCCAATTGTTCCGTTGATCCCTTTTTAAACTCAATGCCCAAGGCGCGGCGTTTGGTCCAGTCACCGGCATAACTGGCCACATCCACGGCCGTAACCTTACAGCCCAGTTCCGTCAATAATTCAGACATAATGCCCGGGCCGCAACCGGCATCGAGGATATGCATGCCCGGTTTAAACACATTTTTCAACCTACGTAAAAACCGGCTTCGATAGACCCGTTCGTTGGCTGCAATCATCCTTAAAATCCTTTATCCGATTGGTCCTGAACAATGCCGCCCGGCTTCAGGATCTTCTTTGCGCCTATAATCAAATCATGTTCGGTGATCTTGGCCAGCAAAGGCCAATGGTGAAGCTTGGGGAACCATTTCCATTTTTTCCGTCCCAGCATTTCCATGGCGCTTGCTATATCATGGCCGCCTTCTCCAATGATTTCCATGTTTTGCAATTCAAGCCACTTTCGGAGTTGGTGGCGCCTGACCGGTTTTTCAAACCCAAAAGGCCACCCTCTTTTTAAAACCGTGTAAACGATTCTGAAACTCCAATAACCAAAGGCGTCCACGGGCGCTTCCATCAGCATATGGGTGGCCACCCTGCACTGTTCCGAAATAACGCGTTGCTGCGCCTGGTCCACGAAATGTTCGATCAAGCCCCCTGACAAGGTCAGGTCAAAGGCATTGTTCTTGAAGGGCAATTGATAAATATCCCCCACCACCGCTTGCGCCGGAACCTTGAAGGCATCCATAATCAGCTTGGCGCCTTTTAAAGCAGCCGGCGAGATATCCAGCAAGGTCAGGGCGCCTTTTCCCGCCAATAAATATAAAGCCAAAGAATACGAACCCGAACCGCAGCCGATATCCAATACCTCCTGCCTGGGCAGGGCCCATTCCTTGGCCAGACGGGCATGGGCAAAATAATCAAGCAGCACTTCCCGCTCCGCCGCGAACCGTTGTTTAAAATCATCCACCAACCCTTGATAGTCGGTGCGCTTATGCAGATCATCCCAGATCCCTTGCCGGATGGCCGTCTCATCGGGCAGCATCACCGGAATACCTTCGATGATGCGGTAATCCTTTTTACAGCGCGGACACCTGATGCGGCCTTCGATGACTTCCCCGCCCTCTTCTTCTGAAACAATCAATTCCAAAGCTTCATGGCCGCAGGCCGGACAGTTTAATTTTTCCAATAGTGTTTTTTTCATATAACACCTTCAAGAGAAGGATTCCCTCTCTCCATAAATTCTCCGAATGCTTTCCGGTAGATGGCGGTATAGCCGCAATCTTTCACAAAAGCCAGGGCATTGTTTCGGCACGTTTTCCAAAAATAATCATCATCCATCAAACGCCTGCATCCCCGCACCAGGTCATCCACATCATACTCAATGGCAACGCCCATGGGCCGCTTTTCCACTTCCTCGGCAATCCAGGGCACCCGGGTGATGACCACAGGTGTGCCGCAGGCCAAATACTCCTTGGGCTTCGAGGGGTCGGCATAGTAGGTATAACTGTCCTTACTTGGCACATAGGTGGCGAGAGCCACCCGGCTGACGGCAATTTGGTGAAACAATTCTTCCCGCGTGAACCGGGTTATAAAGCTCACCCGCGTTTGCAGGTGCTTTTCCTGGACCAGTTTTTTCAAGGCCTGCTCATAAGGGCCTTCGCCCACAATGGTCAGGGTCGCTTCGTTCATTTTCTCCAGCGCGGCAATGGCCAATTGAATGCCTTTGTCCTCATAAAGCGTGCTGATCATCACCATATGCTTGGGCTGGATATCTTTTTCTTCGACCGGTTTCAAAAAAGTATGATCAATCCCCACCGGAACAAGTTGCTGTTTTGCGGCATCGGCACCGAAAACGGTGGTATGGACATCCTGCATGCGCCGGGACAGATTCCAAACAGCATCGCTATGGTGCAGGGCAAAGCGTACGATGCGCTGGTAAACGGCATTAATCAGTTTGTTTTTAAAACGGCGGGGCGTGTAATCAATCACATAGTAAATGACCCGGCCGCCAAACCCAAGCCGTCTCAGCAAGATACCAATGGCCGCATTAAGATTGTTGACGCCGATAAAGAGCGCATCTTTGCCGAGGATTTTGCGTCCCCATCGGAATACAAACCAGGCATCCTTCAACCACAGCCGCAGCCCGCCCGTGGCATGACCATGGCCTTCCACGGTTTCAACCATCTCGCCCTTGTCGTAAAAGTCAAGCCGGGCTTTTGGCTGCCTTGCCTCCGGAAAGGGACAGCCCAGAAAAGCAAACTTTTTTTTCTTTTGAATCAAATAATCTCTAAGGGCCTGGGCAGGGCCGTAGGTCAGCACATGCGTGGCCAACATCAGTTCATAAGGGCGCTCGGGTTGATTAATCATGTTTTATTCCAGTGGTCACGTTTGTATTCAACCGCCCTTCCCCTTAAGCACACTTTGAGCACCGTGCTCCCATAGATCCACAGGGTTGCGATGCAGGCCAAGGGATGGAGCCACCAAGCCACATCCGGTTTTTTTCTATAACCTTTGGCCGCCAGCAGCAAGAGGGGAATGACGGTCACGGTGCTCAGCACAAATTTAACCACCCCGGTCATAAACCCTTTCCAGGGGTAACTGCGTTGGTTGCTTTTTTTAAAGAAAAAATAATCTTCGGCCCGGCGCCTCTGCTTCCGGGTAAAGTCGCTCATCTTTTCCGCATATAGATGTACAATGCCGGTTTTGACTTTGGCAAAATAGGGTCGGCCTTTAGCCACCAGCTTGCCGGGAAGATCAATATCAAATAAATAGTCTTGCTTCTCGTCCAAGGCTTCCTTCCTGACCAGAAAGCCATTGGCGCCAATGGTGGGCAGGGCGCCGGGCGATAATTTTATTTTGAGGTAATCGCCTTTATCTTCCTGCTCCACGGGCAGCATGGTCCACTTGTCTTTGGCATAATTGTAACGGTCAAAATTCCCGAGGTAAATGCAAAGCGGATCATTGACGCCCATCAGCGCACAGTAGCGGCTCCAGGGCGGGTCTTCCCTGCGCCAGGTAAACGCCCAAGGCTCGGTCCCCATAATATCGGGGTCCTGGAATGGCGCCACCATGCGTTGGAGCCAATCCCGGCCTTCCAGCAGATTATCGGAATCCACCAAGGCAATCATGTCGCCCCTGCAATGAGCCGCGGCCGCGGCCTTGCCGGCCTCCCCGGTTTTAAGCGCGTTGGGCACAACTTTGGCACCAAACGACGTGGCCATCGCAACGGTGTTGTCCGTGGACCCTCCGTCGGCAATGATAATCTCCATTTTTTCTTCAGGATAATCCTGGGCAACAATGGACCGCAGACAAGCCCCGATCGTCTTCGAGGAATTTAAAACCGGTATGGCAAAACTGACCGTGGGAAAATAAGCCATAGACCCTCTATCTTTTTTTAATCTAACCCAGCGAAGCTGGATAAGAGGCTCTAGTCTGAACTATCTACGCGTCCCGCGTAGATAGTTCCTGTTGCGGAAAAGCTATTTTAGCTCTAGCGGCTTGCAAGGGGTGCAGCCTTACCCTCTGGCGGCATTGCAGAAAACCGCTTCAGCCCCGAGCGGAATGATTACGGGTAAGGGACGTTTCGGACATCTTTGATGTCCCCCGCAGCGCACGGTTTTCTTCTCTGAGGCGGTTTGCTCTGCAAAGCGCCGCTTGCCAGAGGGTAAGGCTGTAAGCCGCTTCCGCAACAGGAACTAGATAATTCAGACAGAGACTCTAAAGAAATCCCTTAAGTGCCCCAGCACCGCCTTGCCGGCCCGCGCCATAAACATCATGTCTTCCCAATCCCGGATTTTTAAAAATTGCCGCACCATAAAGCGCGGCGTCATAAAGGAACGATAAACCTGGTTGCACAGTTGCATGACCTCGTCTGGCGACATATCCGGTGTTTTCATGACCGTCTGGGTCATATCCCATTTTTCCCAGTCGCCGGGGCTGAAACGCAGCCAGCCTTCTTTCAGAGCTTCCTCATAGAGGGGTGTTCCCGGGTAAGGTACCATGATGGTGCTTTGCAGCATATCGGCCAGCCCTTTATCCAAAAGATGCTTGGCCAGATTAACCGTATTCATGGCTTCAGCCCTGGTTTCCCAAGGATGGCCCACCATAATGGTCAGATGGACTTCCAAGCCGGCTTGCTTGGCCATGCGGCAACCCTTCTCAACAGCTTCCACTTTGGTGCCTTTGCACAAGCGATCCAGGGAGGCCTGATTGGCTGATTCCAAACCCATTTTCATCAGCCGGAAGCCGGCTTTTTTCATAAGATGGGCCAGGTCTTCTTTGATGTAATCAAACCGGAAATTGCAGGACAACAGGACTTTTTTATGATAACCGCGGTTGATCATGCCTTCGCAAAACGTTTTAAGCCAACCCCCTCCCGGAAAGGTCCCCGTATCATCAAAAATTTCACGTACACCGTATTTCCCGATCAGCATCCCGATTTCATCCAGCAAGCTTTCCGGGGTGCGCACGGAAAATTTCGGAAAAAGGGTGGTCCAGGAGCAAAAGCGGCATTTGGCCCAGGGGCAATCCCGGCCCGCCATGGTATAGGTAAACGGCGGATGTTTATAAAATTTTTCTCCATATAATTGCCACTTGGTCAGGTCGCGGTCCAGCATGGGCAGACGGTTCAGCTCCACCCGCTCGTCCATCAGCGCCGTATGGCTGATTTGGCCATGGTCACGGTACCATACACCCTTGGGCAAGCCTTTTTTTTGCTCCAGGCCGGCCAGCAATTGATCAGCCAAAATATCAAAATGGCCACCCACCAAAGCATAATCGGTTTTGCTGTTTTCCATGGTCTCTTGCGGCATGGCGGTAATGTGATCCCCCATGAGCACCGTCAAGGTTTCCGGCGACAGGTCTTTTATTTTTTCCACCCATTGCCAGTGTTGATGGACAACCGGTGTTTTGGTCTCCATAAAAACCACATCGGGTTTTTCGGCTTCAATAAGGGCTTCAAAGTCGGCCGGTTTTTTCTGTTCAGCAATGTAATCAGCCCAGAGCACTTGATGCCCATGTGCCTTGAGCAACGTGGCGGCCATGGCCGGGACCATGGGATAAATAAAGGAAGGATGATGGAACCACTGAAATTGCCGGTTTTGACCCAACAGCGGTGTGCCATCGCCTTTTAAAGGCGGAAAAGCAATCATGACCTTCATAGTCCAATTCCTAACCCAGCGGAGCTGGATAAAATTTTGTAAATCCGGATCATCTATCCCGACCGGATAACTATATATAATTGGGACGCATCCACAGCGCAACATACGTATATCTTGCCGGCACAGAAGTTGAAGATGAGAAAGCTTATTTCTTTGTATACAACACCTTGGCCGTTAACCCTTTTACAAAATAAAACCCGTAGGACAACTGGGTAACCATAATACCAAGCGAAACCAGCGGCGCCAAATAAAAGGGGCGGGCATTTAATCCCGAAAGCAAGGCCGCCGCCAGGTACAAGCCGATACCACCGCCCCAAAGCAGCCACCAGACGGGCCACCCCAGGGCCGGCAACCAGCCCAGCGCCACGCCGGCGAGCAGCAAGGTCGGAAGAAAATAGCCAAGGCGCAAGGACGTCTGGGGAAACTTTTTTACAAAATAACCGCGATGCCGTGCGTAGCTTAATACCTGCTTCATGTGGCCTTTAAATAATTTGCGGCGATGATGGTAAACCATAACCTCCGGCCGGTAGACAATGCGCTTCTTCAATTCCTTGGTTATTTTCAGGCAAATGACGGTGTCTTCACCCGGCCAGTAACAGGTATCAAAACCGCCTACCTCCATTAAATCCTCTTTTTTCATGATCAGATTGCAGGTCGGATAATCGTCCACATCCCTTGGCGCCCGCGGCACATAGCGGTAGACATAGGGCCCGCCGCACAGCCAGGAGGCATAAACATACCCCGATGCTTTTTCCAACAAGCCATCATGGGGAGGAGTGACGGCCGGCCCCCCGACCGCACTGACATCATGGGGGACCAAGGCCTGCACGGCTGCCGCCAACCATTGCGGTGCAGGATAAGTATCATCATCCAGAAAGGCGATGATGGAGCCTTTGCTTTCTTTAATGCCCAGGTCACGTTTGACCGACGGGCCGACTTTACCTGTGGCCATAACCCGTGTTTTGGGGAAAGGCAACTCACAGTCCTCATCGGTCATCACCAATAGTTCAAAATCCTGGTCCGTCAATTGTTGGCAATGTTCCAGGCACTCCCGTAAATAAGGATTGTCTTTAGCAACGGCTATGATAATGGAGGTTCTGGGCTTATCGGGCATGCAAACCCTTTCTCAATTTTGCCAAAGTCAAGTTGCTCACAATTTGTCGTAATATTTTTTCAGTCTTAATCTATACCATACCGCCATCGTGTCCCACCAAATATCGAATATTGTCCTGAACCCAATATGGCCGAACTTTCCCCTGTAATTGACCACCACCGGTGCTTCGGCAATGGTAAAGCCATAATGATGAGCCAGAACGAGCATTTCCAGGTCAAAAGCATATTTTTTAACCAATATCCTGGGAAACGTCTTGACGAGTACCTTGCGTTTAAACAGCTTCATGCCCGTCTGGGTATCTTTAATCGGCAGGCCGAACAAAAGTTTCACCAATCCAAAGTAAACCGTACTGACGATGCGCCTTTTAAGCGGATAATTTAATACCGTCCGGGGATGCCGCTTGGACCCGATCACCACATCCGTTTTTTGTTTCTCCATCAAATCATAAAACATTTTAAACTGCTTGGGGTGCAAGTCGAGATCAGCATCGAGAAAAAAGATGAGCTGTCCGGTACTGGCGGCAAACCCCTCCCGCAAGGCATTGCCTTTGCCCTGGTTTTGTTCCAGGATAACAGCCTTAATATGGGCGTTCGCCTTGGCGATGCCCTTAATGACATCCGCCGTATGGTCCCGGCTGCCGTCATCAACCAGAATAATTTCATAGGGAAATCCCAGTCGTTCCATGACCTGGGAGGTCTCGCTGACATTATCGGCCAGACGAGCGGCTTCATTAAAAGCCGGCATGATCACGGAAAAAACCATTGGCTGCTTATCTGGCATAATGATTCCCTTTTAAGGTCAACCCGTATCCTGTGACCAACAACAACAGGTGGCTGCTCCCGACCACCATCAGCGTCTGAAGTAAGGTTGCATGAAACAAGATAATCCCGCAACCTAGCACACCTATGGCCGCCAGCATCAGCCAGGCAAAACGGGTATGGTGGATGGCCAGGTTGTATTGCACCAGAATGTAAACCAGAGCCAGCGGGCAAATGGCAATGGCAAAATATTTAACCAATTGCAGGGTCTCGGGGCGGATGAATTTATTCCCGAACAAGCTCCCCACCAGAAAAGCCGGTACGAGCCATACCACCATAATTCCGGCTGCCGCGGTTAGAAGGGTCAGGCCCAGGCTGTAATGCAGCAAGGTCAGGGTGTTTTCTTTTCTGGCATGGCCGACCGAGGCTTTCGGGAACAGGACCTGCGCAATGGCCAAGGGCAAGAATAAAAAGGCTTTTCCCACCACAGAGGCTGCCGAGAAATAGCCCGCGGCCACGGGCGCAAAGTAATGTTTCACCAGGATGACATCCAGGCTGGCCAGCACGGCCAGCGACCCGAAGGCAACAAAAACCGGCGCTCCATAGCGGTATAGTTCATCCAGTCCCAGTTCCTGATCAGCCAGGCGTTTTTCCCGCGCCAGCCCGCGGTTGGGCCAAAAAGCAAAAAACAAGGCGATGGAGCCGGAAACGGCCGCAGCCAGGACGCCTCCGGTGACCCGCCAGCCCAAATAAAAGAAGAGGATGCCCACGGCCAACCTCAGCACGCCGTCCGCCATGATATTAAATCCCAGCCAGCCGAAACGTTGCAGTCCCTGCAGCAGGCCCCGCCCCACCGGCAGAATCATGGAAACCATCGTGGCCAAGCCCACTGCAAAAATCGGCCACCAGGAATCGAGCTTGAAGAACGGAACCCAATAAAACGCCGTGGCCCACAGCAGCAAGCTAAGGGCTGCGGAAAAGATCAGGACACGCCGGAGAGAGGCACCGGTCAGGGACCGGATAACATCATGGCGATGCAGCAATTCCTCCACCGCCACTTTTTTGGCCACCACGGCCTGAACCGCCTGACTGCCGATGATCATCACCGACACCACCGACAACATGCTGACCAAAGCGCCGTAATCAGCCGGTCCCAGCAGCCGGCTGGAAACGGCATGAAACAGGTAATTACAGACATTGCCCACCATGATCATGGCAAACATCAGGCCCGATGCCCCTGCCAGTCCTATTTTCCGCTCGCCTGATCCAGCCATTATTTTTCTGCCGGACGAAGTACCGAAGCGGGCACAATTTTATGTTTTCCTTCCGGCGTGGTCCACCAGAATTTGAATATCGAGGTGTTTTGCCATATCCACCTGACCTGGACGGGATAACGTCCTTTTTCCAAAGAGATGGCCTTGTTCTTTACCTGGGCCAAGGGATAATGTTCCGGCGGTGTGCCGCGCTGCCAAACGACGCTGCCGGCTACCTTGACTTCTCCAAAGCCGCCACAATCCAGATTGAATTTATAATCGCCCGGCTCATCGATAATGATGGTGCCTCGCCACTCGGCCGATAAGGGCGGGCTAAAACCACAAGGTCTGCCCATCCATCCGAAAAGCAGGACCGGTTCCACCCTTTCCTGAAAAATGTCACCAGTCCAGTTATTGCTGTTATAAAAAGTACCCAATAAGCCCAAGGGCTCCTTGTAGGTAAAATAATAATTCTCCGGTATGGGTTCCTCGGCAAACGCCTGTTGGTGCTTGTCCTTGTAAAGATAATAGTCGGCCGCTTGGTCGCAACTCCAGGACAGCACGATTCTGCTTTGGGCCGAGCGCCTGATCGCCCGGGCCGTCAGTTTGTTTAACCCGCCCGAAAGCCATACTTTTCTCTCGTCGGTCTTGCTGCCGGACGCCCGGAAGCTGTTTTTTCCGATGGTGACCTCCAAGCTGTCGGTGGCAAACAAATAAATCTTATAATAGCCTTCATGCGGAACAAACACGGTGCCTTTCCAAGAGACCGATCCCTTCCCCGCCAGCGGCCAGGTTTTGCCGCCCAAGGCCATATCCAGTTTTTCATCTTTTCTTACCACCGCCGGCTGTCCCTGCCAGTTCAGGTTGGAATAGTAACGGGCGGTTAAACCGCGGGTGGCCATCATATCCTTGTTTTTCACAAACCAGGACCTGAATTGCAGTCCATATTTCGGATGAACTTCTTCTTTGTATTCGCCTTTGGGATAAAATAGCTTGATCGTGTCGATGATCGGGCCATACTCTAAAATGGCGGTATACAAAATATCCCTCTTCGTATCCTTGGTTACGGGCACCACTTCCGAAGAAGCATAATAGAATGCAGCGGAAGCCTTGCCGGCATACAACAAAAACGGCGGATGCCCCTGCCAAAGGTACGCGGACATGACATAGTTTTCGGCCTGGGGATGAACCCGGCCGATAAATTTGGCGGCGGCCGTGCAATTGGTATCAAACCCGGGCCAGGTGTCAAAATATTTTTTATAATTAATTCGTCCTATCACCACCAGAAGAACGATCATCGCCGCCACGCCCAGCCATAGGCCCACCCGGCCCAGCGTTTCCTGCAGCAATCTTCGGCTTCGGTCCAGAAACGCCCCTATCATTAAAAAAACCGCGGGTACAATGCCGAAGGCGCGATGAGCCTGTGGCGCTTCAATGGCAAAAATAGAGGCACACATAAATCCGAAAAACCATACCAGGGGGACAAAGTACCGCAGCCTTTTCCAATAATAAACGGAAAAGCCGAATCCCAGCATAAACAGCAGCCCTGTCCAGAAATCCAGTTGTGGTTCTCCGGACAACCCGCCGTTATGACGGGTGCGGAAGTCGCCGCGATAATTAAGCATGGTCAGGCTGGACTTGATGCTTCCAATTAAACCGGCGGCAATGTTGCGTGTCGGTGCATTCGGATCTTGTGAAAAAATCGAGACCGATTCGGCTCTTCCCAACAGCGCCGTGGAACTTTTGCCAAACAGGATCAACATCCCGCTGCCGACCAGCCAAACACCCAAAAACAGGGCCAGCAACGGTTTCCAATTGCGGGTTAGAAAATGGCGTTGCCTGACCATGAGGTAGCCCATGATCACCAGGCATATGATCGGCAGCAGCCGGGCCGAGACTTCTGTTTGAAGGGCATAGGACCATCCCATGCCGGCCAGGACAAAGTACCATTTTCTTCTGGTCTTGAGCGCCTTCAGGAAAAAATAAAAACCAAGCATTAAAAGTAAAATCAGCAGGGTATTGCCATAACCAAAACGTGAAAAATGGATATGCCATCTTGACAGCGCCAACAGCAAGGAGGTCAACAATGCCGTCCGGGGGCCATAAAGCATCCTGGCAAACAAAAACAAGGCCAGGATATCCAACACGCCGTAATACAGCGCATGAAATTTGATGCCCAGGTTATTTAATCCGAACAACAATTCCGACAGCCTCAGGTGGGCCAGATAAAAGACGGCCTGACCGGCAGGATGGGCAATGATGGAAAAATTCGGACCTTTAAAGAGTTCATTGGCATTGACATGTCCGGCGGCTTCATCACCTTCAATGCCGTAAGGAATGATATTCAGCAGATGAGTCCTGAGCCAAATGGCCAATCCCATAACGATGACCAGCCCCATCAATTCCCAATACCATTTCAGCGGCGCCTCTTTAAATAAATCCTCCCGGCCCGGTTCCGGTTCACGGATGGCAAGAACCAAAGCCGCCGTGGCCAAAACGAATTTGAAGAGTGCAGGCATGATTTGGCCGCCTGCCATCAATTTTTGCCCATGAAAAGCAAACCAAATGGCCAGTACAAACGCCACCAGACGCGCAAGATTAAGCAACAGCTTAAGCGGCAGGACCAGCGGTTTTGGTTCCCTTGCTCCGGCCAGTTTCCATGGAAAGGATAATTGGATTAACGCCAGCCCGGCCAGGGTACTCCATAAGGCATGCCACAGCTTCTGGCTGCCTGCAAAATGGCGGGCCAGGTAAAAAAGAGCCATAGCACCGACAGCCAACAGACCCTTCCCCAACAGCCCCCACAGACTTTTGGCTTCATCAGCGTAATCGTCCCAAGGATTACCCGGTCCTTGGTCAGGATCATCAAATTTGGCCGGCATGAGCCAAAGCAGCATGAGGATGCCCAGGGCATTACAACTTAATCCCAACAATTCCTTTTGCCAATAAAGTTGAACGTATTTCACCAACAGGATGTTGCCGATAACAATCAGCAGCGTCCCCGGCAACCCTAGCAAGGCGGTCTTGGCCGCCACGTCAAGCCGACGGATCACGAAGAAGGGCCCGCGTTTGATAAAATAGCTTACGAACAACAGCAGGCCCGGAAGGACCAGGGCAATGGCAAAGAAAAACTCTTCCGTAAAAAGAAACGGCTGAGCCGCCAGGATAAGCAGGATGCCCAAGATTAAGGGTGCCTGTCTGGGAATCTTCAGCTCCTTGTTCTTAAGCGCCGCCAAGGGATCGGGGACGAATCGCAATGGATTCTTCCAGCCGGCGTTCTTCACCTTTTCTTCGGAGACCACCGGTTCACTTGGCAACTTTTCACGCCCAACATTCTCTTGAATGCCGGAAGCGGCCACCGGAATGCTCTTAGCCGTATCCTGCGTTTTAGCTTTACTTTTTTTCTCCCAAGCTTTGGCTTTTTCCGCCATGATTTCCACCATGGCAAGCACCTGCCTGCCGATGGACAGTAAGCGCTCTTCGCCCAGCATGGCCATCACCAGAGGTATACAGCTAAGGAAAGTCAACCACAACCCTTTACCGAATGCTTCGTTCAGCAGGCTGATCTGGCCCCAGGCCACGCCGGCGGCTGTGAGCAGGTATAAATAAAAGGTTATTTTGAGATAAAACGGTTGCCGCTCTTTAAGTGGTTTGGGTAATTGTTCCTTATGAATAACAAGTCACCTTCTCTCACATGACCATATTTATAAATCAGCTGCAGCAGTATTGAAAAAATCGCATCTGCAGGATCCGGGCTGCCTGTCCGGCGCGTGCCGAATGCCCGGGACCCTGCCGCAAACCGGCGGCCGTCCAAGGATAAGGCCGCACCCGCTTGCACAACGGAACTAAACCTATTTGGCATCCTTGCCTTTCAATAATAAATAACGTGTAATGCCACCGGGCCCGGGCAGATAAAAATAACCTTTGTGGTCGATGGCCAGATTTGATGGATAAGCAATTTTGACTTGTCCGATCATTTTCCCTTTTTCATTATAGATCCAGATGAAGCCATCGGCAAAATCGTTGACATAGACTCCATTTTTATCAATGGTAATGCCGGTAAGATTGTTGGGCTCGAACTTGAGCGGCCAGCTTGCTTTCTCCCTGCCGTTTTCTCCCAACACCTGCAAGCGCTTGTTGCCTTGATCGATGACATACAAATTTCCTTTGGAATCCAGGGCCATTCTAAAGGGACGCATGAATTTTCCTTTACCTGTCCCGGCACCGCCCATGGTTTTCAAGAGTTTGCCGTCAGCCGAGAAGCGGCGAATTTCCATGTTTCGGTTATCGGCCACATATACATCCCCATTTAGCGTGGCGCAGAGCGCCACCGCATTGGTTGCGGGCCAACGGTTGAGAAATTTTCCCTCCTTGCTCAATACGGAGACATCCTGACTGATGGGATCGAGCACGAAAATCCGGCCTTTCCCATCCGCCGCCACATCTGCTGGTGAAAACAACTTTCTGCCTACCGTGTCGCTGTCAATCACAAACAGCAGCTTATCGCTGTTCAAATCATAAACCATGACCTTATCCCATTCCGCATCCACCAGCAGCAAGCGGTTAAGGGCATCTATTTTCTCCGCAGTGGTGCCTTGAAACGCTTTTAGACGTTTTGGTCCGCCGCGTTCACCGATAGTGGTCACTTCTTTCAGACTGCGCTGCCGGTCCACTTTGTTCTTCATCATCACGCCAACTTCCATGATCACGACCACTGAAATCAGGGCAACCACGGCAAGGATAAGTATATTTGCCCGGGCCGACGACCTCTTTTTGACTTGCCCGGCTTCCGCCATGGCAGCCAACGAACCGGCATCGGCCGCAACTTCTTTGGGCGGGCGGGCTTCATTGGAAGCCGGCTGCTCCCCTTCAGGGGGCTGGACCGCGCGCGCTTGCGGAACGTCTTTTGGCGGTAGGGTGGTCTTCTTTGTCCGTTTAACTGCTTTCTTGGTGGATTTCTTTTTAGCGGATGGCATGGATGCCGGTCCTCCTTAGCCTTTTAGTTGCTCAACTTGCTTTATTTGCTCAATTGTTCCGGCGTTTGCGCGATCAGCTCAAACGCCTATGGCTGATAAGCCTGGAATTTAATAATTTTGCCTTCATTCATGTTGCCGATATAAACATGATCTTCTTTATCAATGGTGATGCCCAGAGGCGAGGCGAACAATTGCTGATTGGGCTTGTTGCCCCAGCTGCCCAGGTATTTGCCTTCGTGGCTGTACAGCCAGATCATGTTGTTCTGCGCGTCCACGGCATAAACCACGCCTTTGGAATCAACCGCCACCATGGGCCAGCCGATGCCGGCCTGCCAGCCTTTGACCCGCAGCTCGCGCAGGTACTTGCCGTCCGTGGTAAATACTTTAATGCGCCGGTTGCCGGCGTCACCCACATAGACCTGCCCTCTGCCGTCAATCCACAAGCCAAAGGTTTCCTGAAAGCGTTTCCGGCCCGTGCCGTATTCACCCCAGCGCTTTACCAGCGCGCCTTCAGGATCAAATTTTTTCACGCACGAATTGCCTGTGTCCGCCACGTAAATGAAGCCGCTCTTGTCCACCGCCACGTTGCGGGGAGAATAAAAATTGCCTTCCTTGGCCGAGATCTCGCCCACATATTGCCCGGTGAGCGTGATCTGCTGAATTCTGCCGTTCCAGGCGTCAGCCACATACAAGGTGCCTTGGGGCGACACCGCCACCCCGGACGGTTCCTTATACTCTCCCGGCTTGTTGCCCTTGGCGCCAAAAGCTTCCACGGCCTGGCCCTGGGCATCGAATTTGACAATACGGTTGTTGCCCAGATCCGCCACATACAGGTTGCCTTCCTGATCCACCGCCAGCCCGCGGGGAGAATTCAAAGGCCCGATGGCTTCGTTGGTCACCGTGATTTCAGACAACACCTTGGGGTTGAGCAATTTGGTGGGCGGACCCTGGCGGACCTTGCCCACCACGGCCAGCACAATTACCAGAGCCGCCACCACGCCAAAGGTGACCAGGCCCCGGTTGTTGCCTGCCGGACGGGCAGGTGCCGTTGATTTGACGGCTGTTGTTTTTTTAGTTTTTTCCCTGGATGCGGCCGCTGCTTTTTTTACTTTTTTAACCGGTTTTTCCTCAGGTGCGGGCGCCGGTTTGGCGGAAGTCACCGCCGTTTTTTTAGTTTTTTTCACCGCGCCTGTTGCCGTTGGTTTGGCGCTGCTTTTTTTGGAAACGGTTTTTTTGGTCATTTTCTTGGATGTCTTTTTGGTGGCCATTACTTTGCCTCCTGCAAGGGATAGATGTACAACTTGTTGGCGGTCATATCGGTCACATAAACCGTGCCGGTCTTTTCATTGACCGCCACGCCCACCGGCGTGGCCAAAGGCTGGCCCTGCGGCGTTTTTTCCCATACGCCTTTGATCTTGCCATGGCGGTTGTAAAGGTGTACACGATGCTTGGTGGGATCAGTGACATAGACCAAATCTCTTTGATTATCAATAGCCAGATAAGGTTCCATATAAAATTGTTCCACCTGCCATCCGTTCACCGGCCAGGAGCGGATAGGGTTGCCTTCAGTATCGGTCACCTTGATGCGAAAATTCAGGCGATCGCAGATATACAGCAGGTCGTGATCATCGGCTTTGATGCCAAAGGGTTCGTTATATTCGCGGTCTCCTTTGCCCTGCTGGCCCCACTTGGCGATGAACTTGCCCTGACTGTCAAACTTTTGAATGCGGTGGTTGCCTGTGTCCGTGACATAGACCATGCCCTTGCTGTCCACGGCCACGTCGCGCGGTCCCCAGAAGCCTCCGTCACCCAGCCACAACCGCAGGAATTTGCCGTTGCTGTTAAAGACTTGAATCCTGTGGTTCCAGGTATCGGCCACGTAAATATTGCCGTCCGGCCCCACGTCAATGCCCCCTGGCGTCTTGAACTGGCCTTCCCCATCACCTTCCTTGCCCCAGGCTTTGACAAACTTGCCCTTGCTGTCGAATTTTTGTATGCAATGGTTGCCGCCGTCCACCACGTAAACAAAGCCCTTGGCATCGACAGCCACATTGCGCGGCGCGTTGAGTACGCCCTTGGGCAGATTGCCCGCCGTAGCCGCCGGCATGCCGGCGCCGGCCTTGCCCCCCAATTTGCCGTTCTTTAGGCCAAAGAAAAGGGCCATGGCCAAAATAATGACCGCAGCCCCCAATACGATGGCCGCCACTTTTTCCTGCTGTCGCATTTATGCCTCCTAATAATGATGTCTTCGTTTCCGTCTTTAGATAGGGGCGAAAAATTTTTCATCCCTACGCGGATATTGATTCACCTTTCCGGTATTCGCCTGGCCAGGCGTAGGGGCACGGCATGCCGTGCCCCTACCACAAGTGCCAAATCAAAAAAAAATCTTCTATGCAAAAAACGTGGCTCCTGCAGCCACAGATCCCAAAACCCGTCCCGCAGGGCACAGGCATGCCTGTACCCTACTATCCATGCAAAGTACCGCAGTTCAATCCGCCTGGCTCCAGTATAAGTGCTCCACATCCTTGCGGATATAAACAATCATGTCATAGGAGCCCAGCCCGCTCCAGGGCTCGCGGTACATGATTAAACGCCAGACTTTTTCAATTTTGCCCGCCAGGGTGTCATTGAAAAAAACCCGGGCGTCCGGAGCCCACCATACCCGCAATTTATAGCGCTGGGCCACATAATCCTTGCTCAGCAATTCGGCCACCCGGTCGTCGTGGCCGGGCGCAGCCATCTCCACGCCGGAGATGATGATGGGATTTTTCTCAATGGTGCCCTCTGCCTGGGTGGCGGTGTATTTGGGGTAGCCCACATGCTTGAAGTCGCGCAGGTACCAGGCAAAAGGCCAGGAACAGTAATCCTCCACGGTAATGTTCATGTCCAGGTTGCCGTTGAGGCGCATCGACATGTTTCTCAACTGTTTGACCACCTGGGGCACGTCGGTCGACGTTTGCACATACACCAGCAGCTCGGAGGGGTTGGCTCCTTTGCCGTAAAAATTCACCATGGCCGTGTTGTGCACCATCAAGGCCAGCAGCAGGATAAAAACCGTCATCACCACCGGCCGGAAACGCACGGCCTGCTGCCAAAAGCCGCCCAGCAAGGTGCCGGTAAGCAGCATCATGGGCAACAGGGGATGCAGGATCAGCCAGGGCATGCGTTCCCCGGCAAAGGAATAATCACAAAAAGCGGCCACCGTCCAGAGCATGAGAAAAGTTTTGAACATGCCCCATTCGCCGAAGGAAAAATAAGCCAGCATGCCTGAGCCCAGCACCACCAGCAGCAGGGTGAAGATCAGGCCAAAGGTTTCATGCCCCTGAAGGGCAAAGAGCCACCAGGCGGCGGCCAGTATCACAAAGGAAAGCAGACGCCAGGCCCGGTTCTGCCGGCCTTTCACAAAACTGTAATAGACCAGACCCGCGATGGCTCCAAAGAAGGCCAGGGTTTCATAGAGCGGAATCAGGCCGGCGTAAAAATAAACCGGCTGACTGCCCCGCTGCACTTCGTGCTGGCCCAGCCAATAGGTGAGCGAGGACGTAAAGGCGTCAATGAAGCCTTTGGGATTGGTAAACACCGTGGTGTAAAGCACCACCACAATGCCAAAAAAGAACGCCAGGCCCAGGTATAGCACTTTGCGGTCTTGCCAAAGGTATTCAAGGGCCCCGGTCACCAGCTGCCCTTCCCTGGGTTTGAGGGTATATTCCCACAGCCAGCGAAAGAAGAGAAAGGTAAACAAAATGGCGCCTGTGATATAGGTGGTTTCCTTGGTGGCAAAGGCCAGGGCCAGACCAATGGCGCTGATATAAAAATACTTGTTTTGCCTGCTCTTCAGAAAGTTGATCAGGCCGTACACGATCACCATGGTAAAGGCCGCGATATAAATATCATTGCGGATAAATCGGCCGAAGTAGGTGAACGACGGCGACAAGGCGATCATCACGCCCGTGAACAGCGCTTCTGTTTTTCCCAGCAGGGGACGCATAAAATACACCATCACCAGCACCAACAAGCCTGCCAGGGCGGGCATGATACGGCAGGTATAATTGGAAGCGCCCAGCAGAAAATACATGAGCGCATTGGCATGGAATAAAAAGGGACCATGCATCATGGGGTTGTATTTGTAGCCCAGGCCTTTGAACAGCTCCCACGAATAGTAGGCGTGCAGGCTTTCGTCATGATGAAGAGGTTTATCCCCCAGCTTCAAAAAGAGCAGCAGCGCGGCCACCACGAACAGGCCGAGCCACATCAGGTTTTCTTTGGTCCACCATGACGCCGTGGCGGCTGGTGTGTTGACCGGCACCGGGGCAGCCGCCGGCGCGGTGGGTTGGGGCAAAGGTTTATCCTGCTTGATTAATTTGGTGCCGCAGGTATCGCAAAAACGGTTGGTTGCAGGGTTCTCCGCCCCGCATTTCGGGCACTTCACTTATGGCCTCCTTGGAGTTAAATCCTCATCCTTATTAACATATGCGTGGGGACACAAGTGCCGTGCCCCTGCTACCAGAGCCAAACCAAAAAATTACGTCTCGGCGCGCAAAAAAAGATATCATGTTTACACCCTATCTAAACCTGCAAAGCCGGAAAAAAATCTTTTCTCACAAAGCCCTCAGAGATCTCAG
>CAYVTN010000005.1:0-21234 GCA_964454395.1 uncultured bacterium
CAATCAGGGCTTGGCGTTTTTCGGTGAACAGCTTGGTCTTGATGTTGGGCATGTCCAATTGCTTCAGTAGCGCTTCCACGCCGGGCGCCCTCAGCCGGTCTGCCAAGTCTTCCAGGCCGGGCTGGGGAACCGCTGCCTCCAGCACGCCGATGGTCTGGGGTACGGCGCCCTTGTTGAGAAAAGCCACGCCCAGAACGCCGGCCAGCAGCATGGGAAATAAAATCGTCCAAAACAACACTTCGGGCTCGCGGAAAAATTCCCGGAAGTGGAGCAGGATCAGTTGCCAAAATGCCTTAGTCATCAAGCCGCCTCCCGGTCAGGGTAATGAACAGATCATCAAGCGTTTGCTGGCGCAGGGTGATATTGGTGATGGCAAACCCGGCCTCATCGGCCAAATGGTAAAGAGCCGGCAAAAAGGAGATGGCCTTGGTCACCACCACGGCGCCTTGGGCCGAGGTCTCGTCCCAATGGTATTTGAGCACCTGGGGCAGGGTTTTGATGGCCGCTTTTTCGCGGTCGTGACTCAGTTGAAATTCCACCACTTCTTCCTGGCGGTGTTTGGCCAGCAATTCTTCGAGCGTGCCTTGGGTCAGGATCCGGCCTTTATGCAGGATGCAGATACGGTCGCAAAGCATCTCGGCTTCTTCCATATAATGGGTGGTCAGGATCAAGGTGGTGCACCGCTGTTTTAAGGCGCGCAAAATGTCCCATATCTCGCGCCTGGCATGGGGATCAAGGCCAATGGTGGGCTCGTCCAGGATGAGAATTTCAGGCTGGTTGATAATGGCCAGACCCAAAGCCAGACGCTGTTTCTGGCCGCCGGATAAGGTCTCAGTCAAGCTGTTCTGTTTTTCCTCCAGGTTGACCAATTTGATGATGTCTTGGGCAATGCCCTTGGATTTGCCGTAAAAACTGGCAAAAAGCTCCACGGTCTCCTTGGTGGTTAATTTATCGATCAGGCGGGTTTCCTGCAGGGCCAGCCCGATTTTGGAACGCAAAAATGTTTCGTGTTTTTTCCAGGTTTTGCCCAACACGCTGATCGTGCCCTGGTCGGGCTGCTGCAGGCCTTCAATCATTTCCACCAAAGTGGTTTTGCCGGCGCCATTGGGACCGAGCAAGGCAATAAATTCGCCCCGATTGATGGTCAAGGACAAGTCATTGACCGCATGCACTTTTTTAAACCGTTTATGCACATGATCCACGGCGATCACAATGTCATTTTCAGAACAGGCCACAGTCATGGTCCGAATCCTTTGGAGGGTGCTGTCGAGTGCCGGAGTTTGAGGTAACTATAAGTCGAAAAAGGAAAAAAATCCATTCAATATTTAAATAGTCCTTCAATATCCGGCCGGGCTTCTATATAATTAAAACCCATTACCGTAAGCATTAGTGCCTGTGCCAGCAAGACCTTCGTTTTGGCGGATAATTTAAACCGTAGGGGCACGGCATGCCGTGCCCCTACACACGTCAAAGACAGCACGCGCAAAGCGGGGCGTATTCAATACGCCCCTGCCATGAGACAGATTTTATTTATTCCGGTTTTGCCGTTTTAGGAGTTTTTGTTGAAACCAACCCGATTCAAACATAAACCAGCCCGCCGGGTTAAACGCCAGGGCCGGCCGTCTTTTTTTCGCCTGGGACTGGCGCGTAAGCCGGATTACCGGCCGGATCAGGATCTGCCGGCCTGGCGGTCCTTATTGCGCCTCGGGCTGTTGGGCCTGATCGTGGCCGGATTTATTTATCTTTCCATGGTCAGCATTAATATTTTAATCCTGGGCACGGATGATGTGGATTACTCCAAACACACGGACACCATCATGCTGGTGCAGTGGAAGCCCCTGCCCCGCCGTCTGGCGTTGCTCTCGGTTCCCCGCGATACCCTGATTCACCTGCCCAAACGGGGGGCCATGAAAATTAATGCGGTTTATGCTTATGGCACGGCCGTGGGCAGTCCGGCTTATGCCCTGGCCATGACCAGGGCCACGGTGGAGAATCTGCTCAATTTAAAAGTTAATTATACAGTGCACATCAAATACACCAGCTTTATCAAGCTGGTCGATGCCCTGGGCGGCGTGCCGCTGTATGTGCCCAAACGCATGGTTTATACCGATCAGGCCGGCGGGGTGGACATCAACCTGGCCCCGGGCTATCAGTTGCTGGACGGCCGCCAGGCTCTGAATTATGCCCGTTTTCGCCATGATCAGGAAGGGGATATCGGACGCATCCGGCGACAGCAGAATTTTGTCAAGGCTTTCCTCACGCAGATTGCGCGATTTTCCAAATTGCCCCAGACCGTCGGCGCTTTTGTCACCTTTTTAAAAGAGGTGGAGACTAATATGAGTCCTGGCGCCGCTATCTTCCTGGCCTGGGAAATCAAAAGCGTGGCCGGAAGTTCCTGGCGCCAGGCCATTGTGCCCGGTAAGGGCATTTACATCAAGGGCATCTCCTACTGGCAGACCGATCCGGAAAAAGTCAAAAAAGTGGTGGCTGACCTGGGTAAACCGCCCCACAAGCATGCCCTGAAAATAGCCGTCACGCCTTCGCGGACTCTTGCCGCGGCTGCCAGTCCGAAACCCGCATCCGAACCCAGTCCGGAACCAACCCCAATACGCATACGTCTGGCTTTGCCCGCAGGCCCCCAACCCGTGGTCAGGGTGCTGAACGGTTGCGGGGTCAGCGGCGTGGCCGGTCAACTTGCCAAACGACTGCAGGATGAAAAAATAGTGATCCGCAAGGCCGATATTACCAATGCACCGGCCTTTGACTATCCCTTAACCATTGTCAAATCCAAACCGCAGAATATGGAATGGGCCAGAAAGGTGGCCCAAGTCTTGGGCCTGACAGAGGATAGGATCCAAGTCATCCCCAAATCCATCACTTACCCGTCCGTCACCGTGGTAATCGGAGATGACTATCGGGAATTGTTGCGCTAAGCGGCGCCGGTGCGGCGTGGCCACTATCCCGGCTGGCACAAATTATCATCCGAAAAAGGAGTTTTTATGTATATCAGAGAATTGGCTAAAACCTGGGTGACCGAGGCTTGGCAAACCTGCCGGGAGCAGGGACAGCTGCCTGCTGCACCGGAGGTGGAGCTCGAATTGGAACGGCCAAGCCAGGCGGACCATGGTGACTTTGCCACCAACCTGGCATTGAAGCTGGCCAAACCCGCCAAAATGGCGCCACGCAAGATTGCCGAACTGCTGGCAGCCCAATTGACCCAGCACCAGGATTATTTTGAGAAAGTCGAGATCGCCGGTCCAGGTTTTGTAAACCTGTTTCTGCAGCCTGCCTGGTGGCTGCAGGAAGCGGATGACATTCGTGAACAGGCTCAGGCCTATGGCAGCTCGACGTGGGGATCAGGGCGAAAACTGCTTTTAGAATTTGTATCCGCCAATCCGGTGGGGCCGCTCAATGTAGTGTCCGCGCGGGCCGCAGCCGTAGGTGATGCGCTGGCTAATGTTTTGCAGAGCCAGGGGGTTGAGGTGGCCCGCGAATATTATATCAACGACGCCGGCCGTCAGGCCTTTTTGCTGGGCCAATCCTGCTATGCACGTTGGCGCCAGTCCCTGGGCGAGGAGCCGGCCATGCCGGAGGAAGGGTATCAGGGCGACTATGTCAAGGATCTGGCGCAGGCCATTGCCGCTGAAGCCGGGCCGGAGTTGGCGGCCAAAAGCGAAGACGAGGCGGTTCGCTTTTTCCTAACTCAAGGGGTGGCCAAAATGGTGGCTTCCCACCGGGAGGACCTAAGGGCTTTTGGCGTGGTTTTTGATCATTGGTTTTCCGAGCGCACCTTGCATGACCGCGGCGAGGTGGAGCAGGCTGTGGCCATGCTTAAAGAGCACGATGTGGTTTATGAAAAAGACGGCGCCCTGTGGTTTGCCTCCACCCGTTATGGCGATGACAAGGACCGGGTGCTCAAGAAAGCCGACGGTTACTGGGCCTACATCGCCGCCGATATTGCCTACCACCAGGACAAATACCAGCGGGGTTACCGGGAGTTGCTTGATTTATGGGGGCCTGATCATCACGGTTATATTCCGCGCATGAAAGCGGCCATGCAGGCCCTGGGCCATGATCCGCAGACCTTCCAGGTTCACATCGTACAGCAGGTGAATTTGCTCGAAGGCGGGCAGCAGGTGGCCATGTCCAAGCGGGCAGGCAAATTTATCACCATGCGTGAGCTGGTAAATGACGTGGGCAAGGACGTGGCCCGCTTCTTTTTCCTCATGCGCAGCACGGACAGCCATCTTGATTTTGACCTTGATCTGGCGCGGAAACATTCCGATGAAAACCCCGTGTTTTATATTCAATACGCTCATGCGCGTATTTGCAGCCTGCTGCGCAAGGCCGAGGCAGAAGGCTTTACCCTGCCGCCGGAAAATGATAAGATCATGGCCAACCATAACCCGTTGCCGGAAGAGATGACGCTCATCAAAGCGCTTACCATTTATCCGGAGATTTTGGAGGTTTGCGCCAGGACGCTTGAACCTCACGGTTTGGCTTTTGCCTTACGCGATTTGGCCACGGCGTTTCATCGCTTCTATACCGTATGCCGCGTGCTCGATGAAGGTCAGAAGGATCTGAGCAGCATCCGTCTGGCCTTGTGCGATGCGGTTAAAGTGGTATTGAGTAATGGCCTGACCCTCTTGGGATTGGATTCGCCCGAGAAAATGTAAGTTTCCATTTCCGGGCTGGGGCGAGCCCCAGGAAAGGACCAGCACTTGAAAGGTCGCGTACACTCCATCAGCATTTCGACTGTGGCGCAAGAACAACGGGAACCAACCGTGACCGGTATAAGCCGGGAATTTTACCGCCTTGATTCCAGGCAGCGCCGGGTTTTGGTGATTGGCTCTCCAGGACAACACGCTGCCCAGGCTGTCGGCTGGCTCGATGAGTGGCCGTCCCTGGCTGATTTTGACGTGGTGATTATCAATCTCCAGTCTCTCGACCATGCCATGCTGGTCAAATTGTCCCGCCAGGACAAGGACCGCTTGAAACGCATGCGGGTCCAGCTCTTCGACCTGCTCATGTCGCGCGGTGAAATCTATTGCATCATGGCGCCTTTCCTCGCTTTTGGCTCCACCATTTATTATCCTGACGGCAACAGCGAACCGGAATGGTCCAATTTGGCCTGGTCGCCCATAGGCGTCAACTTCATCGAAATCCGCGGGGAAACAGTACACCTGGAAGGGGAAAGCAAATTTGAAAGTTACCTGCGCCAGGTGGGCGGATGGGAAGGCTATATCAACGCCACGGCCAGTTTGTACTTTGCGGAAGAGCGCTTAAAAGAAGAAGGCCACCTGGCGGAAGGGGAAGAAGTCTTCTGGCAGCAGATGCCCCTGGCCTTGAACCGTTTCGGCAAGCCCCTGGCCGCGTCCGTCTGTTTCGGTGTGCGCGCCTTTGAAGAGCAGCGCCAGGACTATAAAATCAAGTTCATCTCCGATTACCTGCACTTGCTGCCGCCGCCCACCAAGATTCCCCTGGAGAAGGGCATTGACCTGCTGATCGAGGAAGCCAAAGGCCTGCCGGCCCGAACCATTACGCCTGATTGGGCTGATCTCTACGCCCTGCCCGGTGAAGATCATTTGCAGCAAAAAATCAACGAAGCGCAAAAAATCATCCGCAATGCCGAGCGGGAGCAGAAACGTCATTTCCAGGCCTACCGCGAATTGCTGCGGACCAGGGCCCTGCTGTATGAACACGGTCAAAACCTGAAACTTGCGGTCATGGACGTGTTTCAGCGCATGGGCTTTAGTTGCAAATCCTATCCTGCTGCCGGAGACCTGGTGGTGTTGGCCACCCGCCAGGGCAAGGTGCTCCTGGATGTGGTGGGCCGCAGCGGGCCCGCCGACGCCGGGGATTTGCAACTGCTTCTGAATCATGCGGTCTATGCCCAGGAGGAAGACGGCAAAATTTGGAAAGGCCTGCTGGTATTCAATCACTTTCGGCTCAATGATCCGGCTTCGGATCGTTCCCAGCCGTTTCCGGCGCAAGTGGCGGCCATGGCCCGCGAAATGCGCCTGGGCCTGATGACTGCCGAAGGGCTCTACGGCGCTTTTTGCCTGGTCATGCAGGGATCCATGCTCAAGGAAGAATTGGAAAACCGCCTGTACCAGCAGACCGGCTGGATTCAGCTGCCCCTGGCGGAGATCAAGCGCAGCCAGCAGCACTTGGCGTTTTTGCCGGAGACGTTGAAGCAGGGTGAGCGTGAGATTTAAATTCCGTGAGATTGAAGAGGGGGGGGCTGTAAACCGCCCCCTCTCTTGGGCAAAGTGAATGCACCTAATATTCGATCATCATCCCTACCTGATGGCTCATCCCCAGATCACCTGCTGTGACGTTGAAAAATAGTAAATTTTTCCGCGGCAAGCGTATTTTACAGGACATACAAAACGGATACGTCTTTGCAAAAGACCGGTTTACAAGCACTTCAAATCGCATTAGAATAACGGCGCCGGCATGGACCAGATTGCCCGAGAGGTCAGCCATGGTTGTTGACCGGCGTTAAATTGAAAAGGATGGTCAGGAAAGATGACAACCATTGTACTCAATGGCGAAGAAAAAAAAGTGGACCAGGATTTTAGCCTGCAAGATCTGCTGGCAAGCCTTTCACTCGATCCCGGCTTGGTGGTGGTGGAAGTGAACGGTGAAATTGTTCCCAAAGCACAGTTTACCCAAACTTGCTGCCAGGATCAGGATAAAATTGAGATCGCCCAATTCATGGGAGGCGGTTGAGATGGATCAGTTGATCGTGGCCGGTCAACCCCTGAGGAACCGGCTTTTTGTGGGTACTGGCAAGTTCGCTTCTGGGCAACAAATGCGGCTGGCTTTGGAAGCGTCGCAGGCGGATGTGGTGACCGTGGCCCTGCGGCGGGTGGATCTCAACAACCCCCAGGATCCGACGCTGGCTCATCTCGACCGCAGACGTTACCGGCTTTTGCCCAACACCTCGGGCGCCAGAAACGCCGAGGAGGCGTTGCGCATTGCCCGTTTGGGCCGGGCGCTGAGCAACACCAATTGGGTCAAATTGGAAGTCACGCCTGATCCCAGGCACTTGCTGCCTGATCCGGTGGAAACCCTTAAGGCAGCCGAGCAATTGATCAAGGAAGACTTTGTGGTCCTGCCATATATTCCCGCTGATCCCGTGCTGGCCAAACGGCTGGAAGAAGCGGGCACGGCCGCAGTCATGCCTCTGGCTGCGCCTATCGGCACCAACCAAGGCCTGTTGACCAGAGACAGTATTCGCATGATTGTGGAGCAGGCCACCGTGCCGGTGGTAGTGGATGCAGGCCTGGGTGCGCCCAGTCATGCTGCGGAAGCCATGGAGTTGGGGGCTGATGCAGTATTGGTCAACACCGCCTTGGCCGTGGCCGGTGATCCTGCTCAAATGGCCGAGGGGTTTCGCCTGGCCGTGGAGGCCGGGCGCAAAGCTTATCTGTCCGGCTTGCCGGAAAAGCGAAGCCAGGCTTCCTCGTCGAGCCCGCTAACTGGTTTTCTTAGATCATAACTGCTGCTGCGGATTGGTCGCTGATCGAACCTAAAGGTTGCATCCGCAGGGAACAGGCAACTTGTCCCGCGTATGCCGGGATGCCTGTTCCCTACAAATGCGTTTATAGTTGATAGCTGCCCAAGGGCAAGATCCGACCATTCCTGCAACAAATACTAACCAGGAACTTTATTATGTCCTCCTTTACTTTAATACCCGAACAGGCACCTGAAGCCATCCAGCAGCAACTGGTCAACGTCACGGCAACCGATGTACAACAATCTCTGGCCAAATCGCATTTGGAGCCGCGTGATCTAATGTATTTGCTGTCGCCGGCAGCGGAACCTTTTCTGGAGTCCATGGCCCAAAAGGCTTTTTACCTAACACGGCAGCGCTTTGGCGCTATCATGAAACTCTACGCGCCGCTTTACCTCAGCAATGTGTGCATCAACAGTTGCGTTTACTGCGGCTTCAACCGGCGTCACCGCATTGACCGTCGGACGCTTCGGCTGGAGGAAGTGGAGCAGCAGGCGGATTATCTGGCCAACCAGGGTTTTCAAAACATTCTCTTGGTCTCCGGGGAGTCGCCGGGCCAAGTGCCTTTGGATTATCTGCTGGCCTGTGTGGAGCGTCTGCGGCCCCGCTTTCCCGAACTTTCCATTGAGGTCTATCCACTGGAGCAGGAGGCCTATGCCCGTCTGGCTGAGGCCGGGCTGTATGGCCTGGTTGTCTATCAGGAAACTTATCTGCAACCGGTCTATAGCCTGATGCATCAGGCAGGACCAAAAAAAGATTATGCCTGCCGCCTGGCTACGCCCGGCCGGGGCGCGGCGGCGGGCTTGCGCCAGGTGGGCCTGGGCGTACTGCTGGGGCTGTCGGACTTCAGGCTGGATGCTTATTATTTGGGACTTCATGCGCGGCAATTGCAAAAACAATATTGGCGCAGCGCCTTTGGCTTGTCTTTTCCGCGCATCACCAGAGCGGAAGGCGGCTTTAAGACGCCTTCGCCTGTCACGGACCGGCAACTGGTGCAGATGGTTACGGCGTTGCGGCTGTTTTTGCCGGATGCGCCTTTTTCCCTTTCCACCCGGGAACCTGCAGGGCTCAGGCGCCATTTATTGCCCTTGGGCTTTACCCAAATGAGCGCGGGCAGCTGCACCGCGCCCGGAGGCTATGGTCATGCCGATAAAAGCGGCTTGCAATTTGAAGTGGAGGACAACCGCAGCGTGGCGGAAATTTCGGAGGAATTAAAAAGTCTTGGTCTCGAACCGGTTTGGAAAGACTGGGATGGAGGCTTCGCATGAACCGTCTGGCCATGCGCAAAAAAAAATTCGCGGCCATTGATCTCTATCCGGTAATTACCTCTGATTTCTGCAAGGGACGCGGCAGCCTGACAGTGGCCGAGCAGGCCCTGCGGGGAGGCGCCAAAATCATTCAGTGCCGTGAAAAAACCATGACCCGCAGAGCCCTGGCTCAACTGGCCAAGGACATGCGCCAATTGACCAACCGCTATCAGGCCTTGCTCATCATCAATGATGATGTGGCCCTGGCCTTGGCGGTGGATGCCGACGGCGTGCACTTGGGCCAGGAGGACCTGCCTTTGCCCATGGCCCGAAGCATTGCCCCTGATCTGCTGCTGGGGCGCAGCACGCACACCTTGGACCAGGTCCGTATTGCAGGAGAAGAAGGCGCTGATTACATTAATATAGGCCCTCTTTTTTCCACTCAGACCAAAACTTTGGGCATGCCGCCTTTGGGGCTGGGCATGCTCAACATCATGAGCGCAGCGGCCACGGGGCCCTTCACGGTCATGGGCGGAATCAAACAACGGCATTTGCCGGAATTGCTGGCAGCCGGCGTTACCAAAGTGGCCATGGTCACGGAAGTCACCGAAGCGGATGATATCGCTGGCCGGGTCCAGGACCTGCGGGCGGTTTTAGGCGCATTTTATTAGTGCTTAAGCAAAGTCAATATGTCCCTTAACTGCCAAATAAAAATGTCCCCTTTTTGAGAAGCATATAGTTCCTCACCCTGATGTCAGTGAGAGGATGAAGGTGAGGGTTCCAAAAACAAAGAATTAAATGAGGTTATGTAGTACCCCTCATCCAGCCCCTCCCCAAACAAATTGGGGAGAAGGACACAACAAAATAAACAGTAAAAAAAGCAAAGGGCTTCATTTTTTTATTGCTAACACACAAAGTGTATTTTATTAGTTGACTTACCAGGGGATTACCTGATAAAATCGCGCCCTAATTTTTAAGATGCCGATTTGGGTGTTTTTCAGGCCTTGAAGGTACTGGACCGCCTGACTGCGGCCAAAGCCTAAACAGTGCCTTGGGACTGCAGGGACGGCGCTTAATCTTTGAATTATTGAAAACGCCTGCAATATTAGGATGATATGAGATGGAGGACTCACGTAATGATGAAACGGCCTTATGAAACCATGTTTTTATTGCCCCCTACCATTAATGAAACCCAGTTGGATGAATTTATTGGAAAATCCAAGGAGGCGATCCAGCGCAAGGAGGGCGAGGTTCAGGAAGTGCAACGGATGGGCGTGCGCAAAACCGCCTACCACGTTAATAATTCCAATTCCGCTTACTATGTGATGATTAAGTACAACGGCACCGGCGAGACGGTGATGGAATTGGAACGGCATTTTAAGAATGCCGATGAGGTTTGGAAATTTTTGACCACTAAAATCAGTGACCGCCCCACCTATGCGCCCAAGTCCAAATCAAAGCTGCGGCGGGAAGAACACAAAAGAGCCAAAATGGCCGCAGCCGCTGCCCATGCGGCCGCGGAAAAATCGGCTGCACCGGAAAGCAACAACGCCTCCTCTTCTGCAGCGAAGGAGTAAGCCATGGCCAACTATAACCGCGCCCTGCTCATGGGCAATTTGACCCGTGATCCCGAACTGCGCTACATCCCCAGTGGCGCCGCAGTGGTGACTCTGCGCCTGGCCATTAACCGTAATTACAAAAGCCAGAGCGGCGAGCAGAAGGAAGAAGTAACCTACGTTAATGTGGTAGTCTGGGGCAAACAGGCTGAAAACTGCGCCGAATATTTGTCCAAAGGTAGGCCCGTTTTTGTGGAAGGCCGCTTGCAGAGCCGGCAATGGGAGACCGAGGACGGTCAAAAGCGGTCGATCCTGGAAGTGGTGGCGGACCGGGTACAATTTTTGGGAAGCAAACGCACCGGGGCCGGCGGAGGCGAAGAACCGGACCGCCAGGCCGAAGACAGCAGCATGCCCACCATGGGCACAGATGACGATATTCCCTTTTAAGGCAAGATAGCTAAATAAATCAAACGATGATTAAGGCCGTTTTCCCACAGCGGCCCGAATTTTCAGGGTACTTAAACAGGAGGATTAAATTGCCAAAACCACAGCCATTGAAAAGTAAACCAAGAGACCAAAGGAGACGCCGGCCCCATCGCAAGAGTTGCCGTTTTTGTGCCGATAAAATCCTGACCATCAACTACAAGGACCTTGACAGGATTAAGAATTACCTGAGCGACCGGGGCAAAATTGTACCGCGCCGTATCAGCGGCAACTGCGCCAAACATCAGCGCGCTTTGACCGTGGCGATTAAACGGGCCCGTGCCTTGGCTTTGGTGCCTTATATTGCCGGATAGCAAGCGGTATGATTAATGGCACGGAACCCCGGTCATGAGTCAAACCGCAGGCATGCTTCTTTTCCTGGCGGTACTGGCTCTGTTGGCCAACCGCATGATTGGGCTGGGGCTTAGGAGAAATTGGCGTCCCGGCCGCCTGCTCGCCGGCATCACTTTGGTGATTCTGGGACTGGTAATGCTCAACAGTTATATTGCCGACCAGCGGGCCCATCGTCCCTGGATGCAGCAATGGAACCGGGGTTTTGAACGCAGCCTGAAAGCCACTACCACTGTGTATGAACAACTGGGCTGGAAGAAAGAAGAGCTGGATCAGGCCGGGCAATTAGTCCGGATTTTTTTTAAGGATGCCATTTGGGCCTGGATGGGCACGCTGATTGCCTTGATGCTCCTTTTGAGCTATCGTTTGCAACGACGGTGGCGGCCAGGCCTGGCCCGGGGCACCGTCCCCCTGGCGCCGATAGAGCAATGGAAACTACCCCCGGCCTTGATATGGTTGACAATCGCCGCCTGCTTATTTATGGTGATGGGAACACGTCTTGCCCAAGGGCACGCCTTGTTTTTAATCGGCATCAACCTGGCTGTGGGATTGATGCAGTTATACGGCCTGGCGGGCCTGGGCATTGTGTTTCATTATATTAACCGTAAAAAGTGGCCCCAGGCCTCTAAGGTTATGGTGATGTTGTTGATCGCCCTTCTTCCGGTGGTCATGGGTGCGGTTATCGTGCTGGGGCTTTCCGATACCTGGTGGGATTGGCGCAGACCTGTGACGCGCGCCTGAATGGTCCGGAAAAGTGCAAGCCAAGGATTAAGTCCATCTCCTGCATCCCGAGGGTGAAGGGGATATAACCATAAAACATCTCTCGTCGCAAATTCCATTGTTCCTTGGGAGAGGGAATTTGAACGAAGATCAGGAGGATATACGTTGATGGAAGTTATTCTGAAGGAAGACGTGCAAAACCTGGGACGTGCCGGCGACCAGGTGAAAGTGGCTGATGGTTATGGCCGTAATTTTTTATTGCCTAAACAATTGGCAGTGGTGGCCACTCCGGAAAATAAAAAACGCCTGGAACAGGAAATGAACAGCAAGAAAGGCCAGGCCAAACGCCTGATGATGGATGCCCGCTATTTGGCGCAAACCATCGAAGAGCAGCCGGTGATCATTACCATGGCGGCTGGGGAAGGTGGTAAATTGTTCGGCGCCGTAACTTCCAGTGATATTGAAAAAGCCCTGGGTGCGCGCCAAATCAGCCTTGACAAGCGCAAGATCGAATTGGAAGAGCCTCTGAAGCAGCTGGGACAATTTGAAGTGCCTATCAAGATACATCCTGAAGTCACGGCTACCCTGACCGTGTTGGTGGAGGATGAGAATAAAAAAAGCAGCGCGACGCCGGCTAAAGTGGAAGAACCTCAGGCCGCGGAACCTCAACCGGCCGCGCAACCGGAAGCCATTGCCGAAGCAGCACCGGCTGAGGCAAATCCCGCTGAAGATCAGGTCCAGGACCAACCATCAGCTTAAAGCCGCGCCCGGCTTTCCGGCGGAAGGCCGGCTTGAAATGGTTGACGAATTTTGATTTGAGGTACAGAGGCGGCCATGGATCGTTCCACCATAACATCACCTGAAAAGATCCCGCCCCAAAATATCGAGGCTGAACGCTCGACCTTGGGGGCCATGCTGCTTGACCAGGAAGCCATCGCCCGGGTTTTGGAAATTCTCAGAGAAGAAGCCTTTTACCAGGAAGCCCACCGCATTATTTTCCGGGCCATTCTGGCTCTCTACGACCGCAACGAACCGATCGACTTCATCACCCTCACCGACTGGTTGTCCCGCAGCGGGGAGCTGGAAAAGATCGGGGGCGCGGCTTACATCACCTCGCTTACCGACAGCGTACCCACCACGGCCCATGTCGAATATTATGCCCGCATTGTCAAAGAAAAATATCTGCTGCGCAGTCTGATCCGCAGTTCCACCCATGTCATTCAACGCTGTTATGCGGAAGGCGAAGAAGCGGACCAACTCCTGGATCAGGCGGAGAAAGCCATTTTTGAACTCTCCCAGGACCGGCAGCGCGGTTCCATCCTGCATGTGCGCGACATCATCCATGATGCCATGGAAATGGTGGAAAATCTCTCCAAACATGAAGGCCATATCACGGGCGTGTCGACCGGGTTTCCTGAACTGGACAGCATGACATCGGGATTGCAACCGGGTGAATTGGTGATCCTGGCCGCCCGGCCCTCCATGGGGAAAACCGCTTTTGCCTTGAATATCGCTTCCAATGCCTCCCTGGAGTCCAAAGTGCCGGTGGCCATTTTTTCCCTGGAAATGGGCTCGGAAGCCCTGGTCACCCGCATGCTTTGTTCCGAAGCCAGGGTGAACCTGGCCCATGTGCGCCGCGGCTATTTAAATGAAGGCGATTTGGGCCACCTTTCCATGGCTGCAGGCCGGCTTTTTGACGCCGGTGTTTTCATTGATGATTCAGCGGCCATGAATGTGCTGGAGATTCGTTCCAAGGCGCGCCGTCTGAAGGCGGAACAGAATATCGGGCTCATTGTGATCGATTATATTCAGATGATGAGCGCCACTGGCCGCAGCGACAACCGGCAACAGGAAATTGCCGCCATTTCCCGTTCCCTCAAAGGGCTGGCCAAGGAATTGCGCCTGCCCGTGCTGGTCCTCTCCCAGCTTTCCCGCGCGGCTGAAAGCAGAAGCGACCGCAGGCCCATGCTTTCCGATTTGCGGGAGTCGGGCGCCATTGAACAGGATGCGGACTTGGTCATGTTTATTTACCGTGAAGCCTATTATGAAAAAGAAAAAAAGGACGACCGCACCTCGGAAATTATCATTGCCAAACAGCGCAACGGCCCCACCGGCACGGTCCAATTGATCTTTAACCACGAGTATACGCGTTTTGACAGTGCTTCCCTGCGCATGCCCGGAGGCGTGGCATGAAACCCCTGATTTATGGCCGACCCACCTGGGTCACGGTGGATCTGGACGCATTGGCAGGGAACATGCAGACGGTGCGCCGTCTCATTGGAGACGACAAAAAGTGCTGCGCCGTGGTCAAGGCCGATGCCTACGGCCATGGCTCGGTGGCTTGCGCCCGGCAATTGTTGAAAGCCGGCGCGGACATGCTGGGTGTGGCCACGGTGGAGGAAGGCGCGCAGTTGCGTCAGGCCGGCATTACGGCGCCGGTGCTTCTGTTCGGCGTGAGCCAGCCCCATGAGGCTGAAGCCGTGGTGAAACTGGAGTTGCAGGCCACGCTGGTGTCATTTACACAAGCGCGTCTCCTGAACCGGGCTGCCGAGCATTTGCACAAGCAGGCCCAGGTGCATCTCAAGGTGGATACGGGCATGGGCCGCATCGGTCTCAATCCCCCGGAAAGCCTGGTGCTTTTTGAACAACTCCAAGCGCTGAAGCATGTTCAGGCAACGGGTGTTTATACCCATTTTGCCCATGCCGACGGCTGCGACAAGCAGCTGCTGGACAAGCAGGTGGCCTTGCTCAAAGAAACCGCCCAGTCCATGAAGGCCATGGGCCATCCGGATCTCGTGGTCCATGCCGCCAATTCGGCGGCGGTGATCGAGTCCCGCCATGCTTATTTTGACATGGTACGCCCGGGCTTGATGCTCTATGGGCTTTGTCCTTTTTCTCCTGCCAACCGCAAGGTGACTTTAAAACCGGCCTTGAGCTGGACCACCACCATCATCCAATTGAAGGATGTTCCGGAAGGCGTGGGCCTGTCCTACGGCCATACGTATGTCACCACCCGGCCCACCAAGGTGGCCACCCTGCCGGTGGGTTATGCCGACGGCTTCAGCCGCCTGCTCTCCAACCAGGGCGAGGTGCTGGTACACGGTCAATGCTGTCCTGTGATCGGGCGGGTATGCATGGACATGTGCCTGGTGGATGTCACGCTGGTGGGCGGCGTTAAGGTGGGCGACGAGGTGATTCTGATCGGCCGGCAGGGACGGCAGGAAGTGACTGCCGACATGATGGCGGAAAAGCGGGATACTATTGCTTATGAAGTGGTGTGCACCATTGGCAAACGCGTACCCAGGCACTATTTGGGAGGCGAGATGTCATGAAAAGAAGTTCCGTCAAATTTCTCAAATCCATCACGCGTTTTACTGACATTTTGGAAGGCTTGATGGAGGAAACAGGACGGTTGTTTTTATTGCTGGGCGAGCTGCTGAGCAAAACCTATTACCTCGTCACCCACCCCCCCTATTTCAGGAAATTTTATTGGGAATTGCTGCTCGATCAGATGGTACGCGTCGGCGTCAATTCCATTCCCGTGGTGGCCACCACGGCCTTGTTTACGGGCATGGTGCTGGCCGTGCAGACCGGCGTGACGCTGGAGGCCAAAATTCAAGGGTCCTCCATCTTTGTGGGCAATATTGTGAATTTGTCCCTGGTTCGTGAATTGGGGCCGGTGCTTACGGCTATTCTAGTAACCGGCCGCATCGGGTCGGCCATGGCCGCGGAAATCGGATCCATGAAAATCACGGAACAAATTGATGCCCTGCGCACCCTGGCCACGGACCCGGTGGAATACATCGGCGTGCCCCGCTTTCTGGCCGTGATCATTATGATTCCGCTTTTAACCATCATGGCCAATGTGCTCGGGTCCATCGGGGGGTGGATCGTGGCCACCTTTCATTTGGGCATCAGCTCCACCATTTATTGGGAAGGGGCCCAGGCCACTTTGGAAATGGGGGATGTGATTTCCGGCTTGTCCAAAAGTTTTTTCTTCGCCGTCATCCTGGCCATATTCGCGCTTTACCGCGGCTTTGAAACCAGAGGCGGCGCCGTGGGGGTGGGCAGGGCCACCACCAATGCCGTGGTGAATGCCTCCATTACCATTTTGATTGCCGATTATTTTTTAACCCAGTTGTACGCCCTTTTTTAGAGGCTCTAGTCTGAATTATCTACGCGGGACGCGTAGATAATTCAGACTAGAGCCTCTAATCCAGCTTTGCTGGGTTAGGAGCTGCTTGTGATCGAACTGAGGAATATCTATAAAAGCTTTGGCAGCAAGCACGTCTTGCGGGGCGTCAACTTGACCATCGAAGCCGGGGAAACGATGGTGATCATCGGCCGTTCCGGCGAAGGCAAGAGTGTTTTGCTGAAGCATCTGATTAATCTGATGGAACCGGACCGGGGTGAGATTTATTTCAACGGCAAGGCGATTTTAAATGCCAGCGATAAAGAAAAGGAGACCTACCGCCGGCATTTTGGTATGCTCTTTCAAGGATCGGCCCTGTTCGACTCGCTTACTGTGGCCGAGAATGTTTATTTCGGATTGCAGCGCATCAAGGAGTTAAGCGCCGAGGAGCTGCTGAAAATCGCCACGGAAAAGCTGGCTTTGGTGGGCTTGAAAGGGGTGGAGACCCTCTCGCCTTCGGAGTTGTCGGGCGGCATGAAAAAAAGGGTGGCCCTGGCCCGCGTGATTGCCATGAATCCATCGGTGATTTTATACGATGAACCCACCACCGGGATTGATCCGATCATGGCCGATGCCATTAATGATTTGATCATTTCCCTGAAGGAAAAATTAGAGGTGACTTCCGTGGTGGTTACCCATGACATGACCAGCGCCTACAAGGTGGCCGACCGCATGGCCATGCTCCACGAAGGCAAAATTATCGAAGTAGGAAGCGCCGGGGCTTTTAAACGCTCGACCAACCCCTATATCAAGCAATTTGTAAAAGGGTCTGCCAAAGGACCTATACAGATCGTATAGGAGAGAAGCTATGCCAACTTCACAAAGAAAACAACTGGAATTAAAGGTCGGCATCACGGCGGCCCTGGCGATGTTGCTCCTGGCCCTGACCATTTTTACGGTGGAAAAATTTCATTTCGGGCACGCCGGGTATCCCATTGAAGTGGCCTTCCGGTTTGTGGATGCCATCAAGCCCCAGTCGGACGTGGTGATCGGCGGCGGGGTGAAAATCGGCCGGGTGGAGGACATCCAGGTAGCTGGAGATCTGGTTATATTGAAACTTATTGTGGACAAGAATGTCAAATTGCCCGTTGATTCCAAATTTCAAATCTTGTCCAAGGGAGTCATGGGCGACAAATACCTCAACGTGGAAGCCGAAAAAAGCGCGGGCCCTTTTATCAAGCCGGGCCAATTGGTGCAGGGAAGGGAGCCCAACAATCTTGACAGCGCTTTTGCCCAATTGGGCCAAGTGGCGGATTCTTTGAAAAAACTGCTGGGCAACGCCGAAATGGCGGGGTCCATTTCGGGGCTGGTGAAAAACATCAGCAACTTGACCGGCCGTCTGGACAGCATCGTGGCGCGCAATGAAAAACATATTGACCGCGGCATCCGGGATATTTCCAGAGCGGCCAGCACCATCAACCATTTTTCCCAGGATATTGAAAAAATTACGGCCAGCCTGGATGAGGTGCTCTCCACTAAAAATGTGGAGAACATCGGCGCCATTATCAAAAACCTCGACCAAATGACCCAGCGGCTGGATGCGCAACTTAAGGAAGTGGAAGCGTCCAAAGGCACGCTTGGGGTGTTGCTGAACGACCAGAAAATGGCCGATGATTTAAAAGCGCTCGTCAAAGACGTCAAAGAACATCCCTGGAAACTGCTTTGGAAACAATGATCCCATGAAGTCCAAAAAGAAAACCATCTTTACCTGCCAGTCCTGCGGCGCCCAATCCCTGAAATGGGTAGGCCGCTGCGGGGAATGCGGCGCCTGGAACAGCATGGTGGAGGAATTGGTTGGGCCCAAAGCCAAAGGCGGCGGTTTTCAACCAGGCACCTTGTCCGGCAGCCCTGTTGCTTTAAACCAAGTCCCCCTAACGGCCACCACCACGCGTTTAACCACCCGGCTTCAGGAGTTGGATAATGTTCTGGGAGGCGGTATTGTTCCCGGCTCCCTGGTGCTGGTGGGCGGTGATCCGGGGATAGGCAAATCCACGCTGCTGTTGCAAATGGCCTTGAAGCTGGCGCAGGACAATAAGCGCATTTATTACGTGAGCGGTGAAGAATCGGCCGGCCAGATCAAGTTGCGGGCGGACCGTCTGGGCGCCTCACCGGAAAATCTCTGGCTTTACGGGGAAACTGAGACGGATCAGATTGAGATCCTGGTAGCCCAGGCCAAACCGGACGTACTCATTGTGGACTCCATCCAGACACTCAGCCATCCTGAAATTGCATCCGTACCCGGCTCTGTGGCCCAAATCCGCGAATCAGGCGGCGTGTTGATGAAACTGGCCAAGAATCAGGGACCGGCTATTTTTCTGGTAGGCCATGTCACCAAGGACGGCCAGCTGGCCGGCCCGCGGGTGCTGGAACACATGGTGGACACAGTGCTTTATTTTGAAGGGGACAAGCAGCATGATTACCGGATTTTGCGCAGCATCAAAAACCGCTTTGGTTCAACCAATGAGATCGGCATCTTTGAAATGACCGCCAATGGCCTGTCTCAAGTTGCCGACCCCTCTTCCATATTTTTAGGTGAACGCCAAGCCGGAGCGGCCGGTTCGGTGGTGGCGGCCAGTCTGGAAGGCACGCGGCCGCTCTTGGTGGAGATTCAGGCATTGGTGGCCACGGCTTACTTTGGCATGCCCCAACGCCGCGTATCCGGCCTGGATTACAACCGGGCCTGTTTAATGCTGGCAGTATTGGAGAAAAGAGCAGGGTTGTCGCTGGGCAGCCAGGATGTTTTTTGTTCCATTGCCGGCGGACTGGAAGTGGACGAACCGGCCATGGATCTGGCCATCGCCGCGGCCGTTGCTTCCAGCCTTAAGGACCGGCCTTTGCCGGCGGATGTTGCTATTTTTGGAGAAGTGGGCCTGGGCGGGGAAGTACGTGCCGTGGTGCAGGCGGAACGCCGGCTTCAGGAGATTCAAGCCAAAGGCTTCAAGCGCTGTGTCCTGCCGGAAAACAATTTAAGCAAACTCAAGGAGCGCTTTAACCTTGAATTGGTTGGCGTGACCACGGTCACGGAAGCCATGGCCGCTCTGCTGGGTTAGATACTGTATGTCCGATATCTACGTTTTTTTGTAAGGGCACGGCATCCCAGATACTCGGGACAAGTGCCGTGCATCCATCAAATAGAAAAATTTCTCACAGCGTTCACAGAGAGCACTGAGAAAGGCCAAGAAAATAGTGGCGTTGCTTTTCCTCTGTGATCTCTGAGGGCTTTGTGAGAAAAGATTTTTTCCGGCTTTGCCGCTTTAGAAACTGTGTCGGCAAGCTCTCGCATGAGGGGGAACGGTGCGCCGTGCCCCTGCACACCCCAAGGGCAGCACGCGCCAAGCGCAGGGCGGAAGCGTAAATTATTTTTGCAGGGGTTCAACATCTTGAGCCTCTAATCGGCAGGTCAAGGAGAGCTATCAATGAAACCAAATACCTGGGAAGCAATCATTGTTGCCGGGGGGCAAGGCCGGCGCATGGGCCACCAAAAGCCCAAAGCCTTTATCAATTTGGACGCCAAACCTCTGCTGGTTCATACTTTGGAAACCTTCAGTCAACTGGAGGCTATTGCGGGCATCATTCTGGTGGTGCCCGGCGGTTGGGAAGAAACCTGTGCCACGCTTTGCCAGGGCTGCCAGGGCCGGCATAAAATCCGGGCTATTATCTGTGGCGGACCACGGCGCCAGGACTCCGTACGGCTGGGTCTGGAGCAGCTCCATTCAGATACCACCATGGTATTGATTCAGGATGCAGCCAGAATTTTTACCCCTCCGGCCTTGATTGAAAGCGTGATGCATCGTGTGCCCGCCCATGGCGCAGTCGTACCGGCCGTGGCTGTCAGCGATACGTTGAAGCGGGTGAACCAGCAGCAGGAGGTAGAGGACACGGTCGAGCGGAGGCAACTGGTCATGGTTCAAACCCCGCAAGGTTTTGAACGCCGCTTACTGGAGCAGGCTTATCAACAGGCCTGGCAACAGCAAGCCAACGCCACCGATGACGCCAGTTTGGTGGAGGCACTGGGCCATCCGGTTTTTGTGGTGGAAGGCGACAGCCTCAATTTTAAATTGACCACACCCCGGGATCTTATGCTGGCCCGGGCCTTGTTGGACATCACCAGGACAAAGGAACAAGCGCAATGATCCGAGTCGGCCAGGGTTATGATATTCACCGCACCAAACCGGGCAAAGGATTAAAATTAGGCGGTGTTGCTTTTCCCAAAGCCGGTTTCACTTTGGACGGCCACTCCGATGCGGACGTCATTTGCCATGCAGTCTGTGATGCACTGTTGGGTGCGGCCGGATTGCCTGATATCGGCCGCCTCTTTCCCAATACCGATCCTGCCCACCGGTTAAGAAATTCTCTGGAATTTTTAACCGGGGTGGCACACAAACTTCAAGTGCAGGGCGCTACCATATTAAATATCGATTGTACCCTTATTGCAGAAGCGCCCAAGGTGGCCGAGCACGCGCCCCTGATGTGCAGCCGCATGGCCAAAGCTTTGGGCATTAAATCCAACCAACTATCGGTTAAAGCCACCACCAATGAGGGATGCGGCTTTATTGGCCGCCAGGAAGGCCTGGCCGCTTTAGCTGTGGCATTGCTTGAGATTCATCCTTAGCTCCCAATAGAAGTGCTCTTCGCTTCCTTTCCATTCTTTTGCGGACCGGCCAATCCGGAATAAAAACATAGGATGTGTGTAGGGAACAGTCGCGACTGTCCTTACGCTACGAAAAAACGTAGATGTTGGAAATACAGAATCTGCCAATTGAATGCCCACCCCGTTTATAGAGGCCATCACAGCCAAAAAAATAAAAAAGTGTGAACCATTAATTGTAAGTATTTTGTTAGCATCAACAAGATAGTTGAACAATTGCAAAAAAAAACAAACAAAAGTTAAATATATTGTAAAAATTACAACATGAAAATAATATCCTTTGAAAATAAGAAAAAAATATCAAAGTAAAATGAAAAATTTCCAAAAAAGAACGATTGTAAAAAAAAATCAGAGTCTGAAAAAGGTAAAAAAGGAGGGAACCTGTCAATCGGCCCCGGAAATTTCCAAGAAAACGATTATTTTTAAAGGATATTATATTTTGGTCAAATTTGCAATGCCATTTTTCATGTGCTATACTCACTTTGAAAAAGGGTTGTAAAAATTATACATCACAT
>CAYVTN010000006.1:0-15878 GCA_964454395.1 uncultured bacterium
TCATTTTCACTCAATTTCTCATCGAGCACGATCAGATCAGGATTCTCCTGATAGATCTTGCGCAAAGCTTCCTCGCCGTTGCTGATCTGGGTCACCACATGGCCGGAATGGCTCAAAATCAACTCATAAAGCAGTAAAATATCCAGGTCATCATCAATGCAGTAAATTTTACCGGTTTCCATCATACCTCCTGAAGGGGCCGGGCCCGCCCCGGGCGCTTTTAACCCGGCTCATCTGATCTGAACGGTGTTTTCGTCATAACAGATTCCGTGTCAGCAAAATCTGCGCTTTTTGACACAGATGCATTTTAGGCTATGCCGGGTTAGATTCTGTATTTCCAACATCTATGTTTTTTCGCAGCTGATAGTGTCCCTATCGTAATAATATCTCTACCCGGCCGGGGCAGATAATTTTTAAAAGATTCATCATAAAGATTTTTCTCACGCAAAGCCCGCCTACCCGTCCCGGGCACAGGCAGCCGCAAAGAAAGAAAAAGCCAAGGATGGCTAAAGGTTTTTTAACCCCCAAAAAGGGTTTAATCTTTCCTTTGCGCCTGCCTGTGCCCGGAACGGGTAGGCGTGAGATAGATTTTTTATTCCGGCTTCGCCGGCTTAGTAGTTGATCAAATAGGGTTTAAGTTTTTCCAACGCTATGATCATCACTTTACCATTGCTGTTATTTTTAATAAACATGTATTCAGGATAAAGATCGCTTTGGAAAAAATCCAGTTCCACCAGGAGATCACGATAGTTGCTGTAAAAAACAATTTTGCCATAGGCCCTGGCGCTGTGGAACACCCGGTCATCGGGAGATCCGGGACTCACCAGATTGTCAAAGGTGAGTTGACTTAAAAAAGCCGCCAGCACTTCCGCGTCCGCCCGCCGCTCACCCGGGGGTTTGTCCTCCGGGCTGACCATGATCCACGTTTGATCGTGATGTTCTGCAATAAGTTGCTTTCCGGGAAAATCGCATTTTATCTTGTTGACCTGGGACATGAAATCAATCAAGGTGCGATCCAGGCACACCTGTTCCAATTGCATGAGGCATTGCTTTAAAAACAGGGCGGACAGGCTGAGGATTTTGGAATCATCCTGATATTTGGCAAAAAGTACGTCCGGCTGGTCCTCAACATGCCCAAATTCCAGGACTTTGGGCATGCGCTGCTGCTTCAGGGTGATGGCCAGCTGGGCCACCGGTTTTTGCAGGCCGTATCGAGAGAGAACGGTTTTACTCCACACCGTTTCTTCCTTGATCTCCAGGTATTCGCTGGTTTTCAAAAACTGCAATACCCGTTTCAGGCCGTCCGGATTAATCAACTGTTCCTGCGGCTGTATCATGCTCCATGCGCCTGCCTGGTCCTGGTTTTTTTTCAATACGATCAGGTTGTCCTGATAGCGAAATTCAATTCCTGTCATGGCCGTGGAAGGCATGGGAAAAAGTTGTTTCCAGACCAGTTGGCCCAGCTCTGGCAGTGTTTCCCAGGGTGCCTGGTCAAATCGCATCACCTGGCCGGTCAGGGTATGAAGCACATAAGCCGGTCCGCTGCCCTCTTGGGTACTTGTACCCAGCAGGCTGTCTTTGTGATTGGCCTTGTCCTGCCAGGACAACTGGAAGGCCGTGGTCTTGTGGAAATAAGTTTTTTTCACCGCCGCCGCTTTTTTGGGCGCCATGACCTTGCCTGCCTGCAGCCCGGCCAGACGATGCCACAGATTTTCCAGCCGGTTGGGATGTACCGGGCCGGCTTCGGGCGTTAATACCCGCCATTGTTGGCCTTCCTGCTTCAGGACCACCTTATGCTGGCTGCTGGTCAGGCTTATGGCTTCCAAATCTGCCAGCGCGGGGATATGGACATCGGAAGGCGTAAGGGCCTGCTGATTCTGATGGCCTGGTTTTTGGCAGCCGCTGACGGCCAATAGGGCGGCTGCCGTCAAGACCGTCCACCGCTTCCCTTGTCCAGGTCTCATAGATGCCTCGCTACATAATTATTACTCAACTTTGGAAAATTGGCCAAAGTTGAGTTATTATCAAATTCCCCTGTGGCAAGCCGCAGGGCATTTGATACGAGTTTAATTTTATTATTTTATGGTAACTACTCAAGTCATTTCGAACATATTGAGCGTAAATAGCGCACCTTGGGCAATTTGCCCCGACTGGTAATATATCATGCGAAAGGGACGCCTTCGGCCGCAAGTCCCGGGGATGAATGGGAACGTATTAAAAAATTCGGCTTCACCCCCCCCTTTGTTATTGTACCTGCTCTGATGAGGCAGTCAAAATAAATTTTAGGCCCCCCGCCGGGCGAAAATGGCTAAAAATGCGGCGGCTTGCGTTCCGGGTCTGGCCCTTGACTTTTTATAGGGACTGACCTAGAATCTTTCTTTCAAGTTTCAAAGGAAAGGAAGTTGGTTATGCCCTTATCGTTTCGCAAGCGTCAAAAGAAGGAACGTCAACGCCGCCGTTTACTGAGCTTTTTAGCCGTCCTGATGGTTTTTTTAGTGGCCGCTGTTTATCTTTACGGCAGCCGGCTCAATGTGGCCATTCATATGAACAAAGGCCGCACTTACTTTACCGAGGGCAACCTTGACCAGGCTCTGGTAGAATTCAACCGCGTTCTCAGGCTCAAGACCAATTATCCCCAGGCCGTGGATGCCATTGGCCTCATTTATTTGACCCAAGGGGATTTGGTGCGTGCCGAGATTAAATACGAACAGGCAGTGCAGCTGGGACTTACCTTCAACCGCCGTTTTAACCATACTAAAATCGGATATACCTACCTGAGCCGGGGCATTTATCCCCAGGCAGAACTGGAATTCCGTCATGCCCTGGTTATGTCCCCCAAGGATCCCCAGACCAATCTTGGCCACGCCCTGGCGCTTCACGCCCTGGGCCGGCTGACCGAAGCCATTGATGTCTACCGCAAGGCCCTTTCCCTTGATCCTGACCTGAAACTGGCCCAGCAAAAATTAAACCAGGCCCGGGAGGAACTGGACCGCGACTTTATTACCTATATATATGACCGCAACCAACTGCCTCTGGCCCGTTATGCCGTGCGCCATCACCAACACACCGTTTATTATCCCCTGGCTCAGTATACATCCCACATCATTGGCTACCGCAGCAAAGAGCACGGCTCCACCGGTCTGGAAAAGGCCCTGGCGTCCTATCTGCCGGGCAATACCATTACCCTGACCATTGATGCCGAATGGCAGCGGGCAGCGGACCGGGCCATGGGCTGGCGCAAGGGCAGCTTGGTGGCCCTTGACCCCAAGACCGGCGAGATCAAGGCCTTGCTCAATCATCCCTTTTACAATCCCAACCGCATTGACCGCGACTGGAATAAGATCGTTAAAAACAAACATCAACCCCTCAAAAACCGGGCCCTGGAAGTGCTTTACAAGCCGGGTTCCATTTTCAAGATCATTACTGCCGCCGGCGCGCTCGAATCCCACCTCAATCTGGAGAGCATTTTTCCCGTGAACTGCACCGGTGCGGCCCGCTACAACGAGAAAACCTTCTGGTGCTGGCGCCGGCATGGACAGGTGGATTCCATGCAGGCGGCGCTGGACACCTCCTGCAATATCGCCATGGCGGAGGTGGGATTTGCGCTGGGCCCGGACCGGCTTTATGAATTTTCCAATAAATTCGGTTTTGGCCTGCCCATCACCATGTCCTTTCACTCTAATGTCATGGAGTTGTCCCTGCCCATCGCCACCTCCATGGCGCCCATGATCGGCGACACGCGCTTTGAACTGGCCAACCGTTCCTGCGGGCTGGGCGACAACATCAAAATGACGCCCTTGCACGCCGCCCTGCTGGCGGCCACTATTGCCAACAACGGCAACATGATGCAACCGTATATCATCAAAGAAATTAAAAACATCCAGGATCAGGTGATCGGCCGGGGCGTGTCCACGATCATGCGCACCCCCATTCAGCCGCAAACCGCGGAAACCCTTAAATCCTACATGATTGATACCGTAAAACACGGCATTGGGACCAAGGCTCAGGTAAAAGGATTCATCGTGGCCGGCAAAACCGGCACCACCGGCGATTCCCGCCATGGATTGAATGGCTGGTTTATTGCCTTTGCCCCGGCCGACAATCCGCAGGTGGCCCTGGCGGTGTACGCGGAAAAGGAAGGCACGGGCATGGACATGGCCGCGCCCATTGCCCGGTTGTTCCTGCAGCAGGTGTTGAAATAGATTGAAGATATTAACTCAACTTTGGCCAATTGGCCAAAGTTGAGTTATTTAATCTGAAAAGGTACTAAAATAACCTGCCGCCTTCTTTGTTTGCGTATGATTTTCCTATTTTTACTGCTTAACACGTGGTGGAGATTAAATTCTACCAATTCCAAATAGGCATTCATATCCAGCCTTTTCGGGGGATGGATAATTTTTTAATCACGGGCAAGTTCAACTTATCCACCTTATAAGCCTCCCATGATCATGTGATAAATTTTCTTATCGCCATAAGTTATGCATAGTTTCTCGAACTTTTTGGTTTTAACGTTAATCTGATTTAATTTGATCAAATTTAAAATATCCGGCAAATCTTTGTATAACCGTTGTTTGGGATTGTTTTTCATTGCATGCAGCCTCAAAGCCGGCCAATGGTCCAAATGCGGGACCCCGGTCGTGATCTTGCTGCTTAGCGGGCATGAGCCCATCAACTCTCTTTGGAGTCCGGCAGGACCATTTCATATAAAGGGTGATACGCCGCGCCCCGCGCCGACAGCACGGACTGAAACAGCGTAACCTTGTGCGCTTGCAGCTTTTCTTCCGGAGCCTGCCAGTCGGCCTGCATTCGTGAAGCGTCTTTAAGGGTGTGCGCGGACTTGATTCTTCCCACCGTAAGATGGGGAACAAAGGCCCGCTCTTCCAAGTGGAATCCTTTTGCCTTGAGGCCCTGCTGCACCCTGTCGGCCAAGGCGCAAAATTCATCCCGGCCTTGCTCCACATCAAGCCATAGGCTGTGCGGGAAAAAGCCGAGCCCGGCCAGCCGGTAGGCAAAAGCGTGCTGCTGCTCAAGGCCATGCTCCAATGCCTGCTTGATCCTCTCCAAATCTTCTTCCGCAGTAGCTCCCAAAAACGCCAAGGTAAAGTGCAGATTCGCTTCAGGCACCCAGCTCACTTTGGGCCATTGGGCCTGAAGCGGCTGTAAGCGCTCAGCCAAGCGGCGCTTGAAGTCTGGATCCAAACTCACGGCCACAAACAGGCGCAAGCTGTTCATGGCCTGGCCTTCCTGTCCTGGCGGGCTTCAAGCAGGCCCAGGCGCAGCTGATTGAGCGCTGTGGTGGCGGTCAACTGTTGAATAAAACGGCGCGTGCCTTTTAAGTTCAGGCGCCAGTGATCCACCGGCCCGTCAGGCCGGGCCAGGGCCACATGCACGGTGCCCACTGGTTTGGACCTGCTGCCCCCGCCGGGTCCGGCAATGCCCGTTACGGCCAGGCCCCAATGAGTCCGGCATTGGGTCTTTACACCCCAGGCCATCCCAAGGGCGGTCTCCCGGCTGACGGCCCCCTTGCTTTGGAGCACCTTCCGGGGCACGCCCAAATGCCTGTGCTTGGCCTCATTGCTGTAAGTTACCAAGCCTTCCAGAAAATAACGGCTGCTGCCGGGAACAGCCGTTAGGCGGCTGCTGATCCATCCGCCGGTGCAGGACTCGGCCACGGCCAGGGTTTGACGGCGTTTAAGCAAGAGCTTGCCAATTGTTTCTTCCAGGCCGCGGCCGTCGCGGCTGACCACGGCTGATCCCAGAGCTTTTTGAATTTTGCGGACAGCAGCCAGGCCAAGCTTTTTTTTCTTTTCCAGATCTCTGCCGGCCATGGTCAGTTTAACCAGCACTTCCCCCGGTTCTTGAATCAGAAAGCCCAGGTGCAGGCCCTTGTCCTGCGGTATCAGGGGTGCGACTATTTCCTGCACCCCTGATTCACCGAGGCCAATGGTAAGCAAGGTCAAGGTTTCAACCGGCATGGTCCGGCGGGCACTGATGGTTTGCAGACGCGGCCACAACTGCTGCTGAACCATGGGCAGGCATTCCCTGGGCGGCCCGGGCAGTGCGGCGATCCAATGGCCGCCGCGATTAACCAGCAATCCCGGCGCCGTGCCATAAGCATTGGCCAGAACCTGCGCGCCTTTTGGTTTGTAAGCCTGATTGGCATTAATGGCGGGCATGAGCCAGCGCCTGCTTAAGAAACGGTTTTGAATGGCCTTGAGGCTGGTCTTATCCAGTACCAAGGCTTTGCCGGTAACGCGGGCAATGGCTTCCCGGGTCAGATCATCCCTGGTGGGTCCCAGCCCGCCGCAGCAAACCACCAGATCATGGGTTTGGTGCAGATGCTGCAGGTGAGCGCAGATGGTGTTCAACTCATCCGGCACGGTGATCCGGCAGGAAACAGGCAGACCCCGGTCATTCAGAAAAGAGGCAATGGCAGGACCATTGCTGTCCCTGGGATCATTCATCAGCTCATCGCCAATGGTCAGAATAGCACTGGTAAACAATTGCTTCATGTTAATCCATCACCAGCCCGCCGTCCACCACCAGCGTCTGCCCTGTAATATAACCGGCTTCCCGGGAAAGCAAAAACGCCACGGTTGCGGCAATCTCTTCCGGCCGGCCCAGGCGCCCCAGAGGGATGAGACCCTGCACCTCCTGCAGTTTGGCCTCTCCCAAGCCGGCGGTCATGGCGGAGTCAATATAACCGGGCGCAATGGCGTTGACACGCAGCCCATGACGTCCAAATTCCCGGGCCAGCGATTTGGTCATGCCAATGAGACCGGCCTTGGCGCTGGCATAATTGACCTGACCCTTCGATCCTGCCAGTGCGGCCACGGAACTCATGTTTACGATTGAACCTTGCTTGTATTTAACCATGTCGAAAATGACGGCCCGGCAAAAAGCCAGCGCTTTATCCAGATTGATGGACAGTACGCTTTGCCAGTCTTCTTCTTCCATGTTGACAAAAGACACGTCCCGGATAATGCCGGCGTTGTTCACCAAAAAATGCACAGGTCCCCATTTTTCTCGAACCTGTTCCACCAGGAGGCGTGCGTGGTTCAAGGTGGCCACCTCATCATGCAACGCCATGACCCGGTCAAGACCGCCGTTGTCCTTGATCAAGCGATCAGCCACTTTTTTCTGGTGAGCATAAGTGAGGGCTACTTTCAATCCTTCCCCGGTCAGGCGCTTCACCATGGCCTGCCCCAGGGTGCCTGTGCCGCCGGTGAGCAAGACCACTTCTCCATCGTAAGAATAGCTCATGGTTATTCACCCCGTGACAGGATTAAAGCCGTGGCTTTATGGATGCCTTCGGCCGCCAGAATCATCACATGACACAATGGCATGGCCTGCATATCCGGTTGCAAGGCCAGACCTTCCGGCCATGAAGACCGCAGCCCCGTGGTTGGCGGCAACACTTGATGGACCAAGGCCAAGCTCGCGGTTACTGCCGCCATACTGCCGCCGGCATGATAAGTTTCGCCCCAGGCGCCTTTTAAAGCCACGGCCGGCATCGGTTGGGGCAGCAAATCTTTCACTGCTTTTAGTTCCATCTGCTCCTGGCCTTCATCTCCATTGGCGCACAGAAACACGGCGTCAATGTCTTTCGCTTCCAGGCCGGCCTGATGCAAAGCCCGGGTCATGGCCAGGGTAAAGGCCAGACTGCCGGGCTGTGCCTCATGATACACCCCCATGCCGAATCCTGCAATCACGGCCAGAGGCTTGCGGCCTGCAGCCAGGGCCTGTGACCGGTGTTCCACCGCAGCCAGGGCGCACCCTTCCCCACTTGCGGCCTGCAACGCCTCAGGTGAAAAAATCAGGGAGGGCGACCCTTGTTCCCTGGCCAATTTAAAGCTTTGCATCAACTCTTCCCCGGCTTGTTCCACGCCTCCTGCCAGCACGACATCCGCATGGCCGCAGTGCAAGGTTTGACGGGCAAAATGAAATACTTCCAAGCCTGCCGTAAACCCGGTGGTAATGGTCAAAGAGAATCCTTCAATATCCAGGTCGATGGTCATCTGTGAGGCCGTGGCATTGGCCGACAAATTGATAAACATCGGAGGATTGACCAAAGGTAAGGACTGTTGTTGCAACGCCTTCAGGTAATCAGGGGGAAAAATGTTCTGGCCATTGGCGATGACAACCGCCCGTGCTTGCGCCGGAACGTTCTTCAACCCGCCCTGGTCCAGCACCTGCCGGCCTGCCAGGCAGGCCATGAGCGCAGCGCGCTGATGGTGGCGCCAGCCTTTTCCCCCCAGCAGGCTGCGCAAATCAGCCTCAACCCCGTGGAAAGCAATGGAAGGCCGGACAAAGGGATGGTGGATGGCATGGGGTTGCCGCGGACTTTGTTGTTGAAACAGATTGGACCAAACTTCCTCATGGGAGGTTCCAAGCGCATTAATCATGGATAGGGCTGTGATGACCGTTGCCTGATCCTGCATCAGCTCATCTCCAGGGAAGGGCGTTTGAAGATCAGGCTGGAAACATTCCCGCCAAAGCCCAAGCTGTTGACCATGCAGGTGGTCATGCCCGGTTGGGCCAGCGGCTGCGTCACCACAGTAACAGGACACCCGGGATCAGGCGTGTTGACATTCAACGTCGGCGGGATGACACCATGATGCAGACCCAACATCCCCACAATGGCTTCCAGCACACTGGCTGCGCCCATGGTATGGCCCAGCAAAGATTTGGGTGCCGTGACCGGCGGCGGTGCCCCCTTAAAAAGCTCATGGTAGACCCTGGCCTCCACAGCGTCATTGCTGGGCGTGCCGGTGCCGTGCGCCACGATAAAATCAATTTCCTCATGCGTCATCTTTGCATCCTGCAAAGCTGCGGCGGCAGCGCGCTTCAGACCCAGGCCCTGCGGATGAGGCGCGGACATGTGATACCCGTCCGTGGCCCATCCATAACCGGACAACCGTGCCAGTGGCCGGCCGCCACGTGCTACCATGGCCTCCTCTGATTCCAGCAGCACCATGGCGCCGGCTTCACCCACGGTCAAGCCGTCACGCATCAGATCAAAAGGCCGGCATCCCGATGGAGAAAGACTGCGCAGGCTGCAAAAGCCCGCAAACTGTGCCAGGGAAATATAATCCGCCCCGCCGCACAGCGCCCGCCGGCCAAGGCCCTGGCGAATATGCTCCAAACCAAGACTCAAGGCATAGCCGCTGGAAGCGCAGGCATTGACATTCATGGATTGCAGGCCGGTCAGGTTAAAAGCTTTGGCCACGGCCTGCATGGGGCTATGCGTGGGCGGCTGGTCAATCAAGGCTTGGAGCAAAACCGGGGTACTTTGCTTATCTCTGTTTAAAGCCCAATAAGCTTCATGAAAAGCATAAACTTCGCCCAGCGTGGAGCTGAAAAAGAAAGCCGTGTCCTGATCGGCAATCCCGCTTGCAGGCGTTAAAATCTCCGCCTGATCCAGGGCCATGCGACCTGCCAGCCAGGCCAGATGAGCCACAGGCGTCTCCACTTCTTGAGGCGCTTCCCGGCTGCGCCAAAGCCTGTCACCCAGCCAGACAGCCTGGTGTGCCGGCAGCCAGGAGGTATCAAAGCGCGTGATCGCGGACAAGGACGGACGCCTTTCCATAAACGCCTGCCACAGCGCCTGAGAACCCATGCCCGCCGGCGTGGCCACGCCAACGCCCGTCACGTACACCGGCTGGTTCATGCGGCCGGCCTCTTTGAAAGCTGATGGTGCATCTGTTCTATACTGGCCATCACCTGCTGATTGAAGGCGCGGGCGCGCTTGGGCAGGTCCCGGCGTGATCCCGGGGCCAAAGGTTGCGGTATCAACGGGTCTCCAAAGTGAACTTCAATAGGATGGGGTTTAATTAAAAAATGCCCGGCCGGCAGGGCTTCCCAAGTGCCGCTGATCAGAACGGGCACGATGGGCACCCGGCATTCCACGGCCAGCATGGCCATCATGGCCTTGAAGGGTTTGAGGCCATTGTCACGGGAACGGGTTCCCTGAGGAAACATCAGCAAGGAGCAGCCGGCCTTGATCATGGCCATGAGGCGGCGGTAATTTCCGGCGGTCAGTGTTGTTCGTTCAAAGGGGAAATTGTGATAGGAACCCAGTTTGACAAAGAACGTCCATAACGACTTTTGATAAAAGTGATCCCTGGCCGCGGCCACATAGGTGGTCTGGCGCAACGTTTGCGGCAGGCCTTGGAGCACAGCCCAGAAGTCGAGATGGCTGTAATGGGTGGGCGCCAGCAGGCATTGTTTGAGGGAGGTCAACTTTTCCCGGCCCTGAAAACTGAGGCCGCACCAATGCTTGAGGACAACATTCATGCCGGTAAGACTGACCACCTGGCTGAGGCGAAAAAAAGCATTCACCCCCAGCCTCAACTGACGCAAGGTTTTGCGGTCCACCCCCGGCTGCTGTGACAAAGCGGTCAAAATGATCACACCTTCAATTGAAATAAGAACTCGACTTTTGCAAATTTGCCAAAGTCGACTAGGAACAAGAAAAAAGCAGCCGTGGTTTACGCCGGCAGCCCTTACTTTGGAATTCGGGCTCGTGCTCTGATTTTTAAGTTTTTCCCGATAATGATGATAGTTCTGACCATGGTTGATATCGTTTTTCTCGCTGCGGAGCTCGCCCCCTTCGGGAAGCTCAAACAGGTTCTCGCTTACGAAAAACGATATCAACCATGGTCAGGCATCAGTGCGATTTTTTCCCACCGGGAAAAATTTAAAAATCAGAGCAGGAATGCCTACAGGATCTCGACCACTTTAAGATGAAAACTCAGGGTCTTGCCTGCCAGAGGATGATTGGCGTCAATGGTCACCTGATCATCCTTGATGGCCGTGATGGTGACGGTCATCGACTGCTTGCCGTCGTTTGACCTGATCTCCATGATCGTGCCCGGTTTAAGTTCCACATCCATAGGCAGTTGATCCCGCCGCACCTGGGTACTCAGGGCTTCGTCCACCTGGCCATAGGCTTCTTCCGGCCCAATGGTTACGATCTTGGTTTGCCCCGGGTCCATGCCCATCAAGGCTTTTTCCACGCCTGTAATCAATTGTTCCTGCCCGATGACGACTTCCACAGGTTTGCCCTGGACGGATTCATCAAAGACGGTTCCATCCTCTAAAGTGCCCCGGTATTCCACTTTTATTTTATCTCCGACTTTTACAGGCATGGCTGTTCTCCTTTGCCAATAATTGGTCCCCTTTATAAAAAGGCCGCTTTCTCGAGAAACAGTTATGGTGCAGTGGCAGCACTTGTGCCGTATTGAAATAACTCATCTGTAGGGGACAGGCCACTTGTCGGATGCCTGTCTCCTACCCAAATCGCCGACCAAGGTTGGAAAATTTTCCGCTCCGTAACAGCAGTTACTTCAATCCCCGGCTTCCCGGTTTGACGGCCTCCACGCCGGCTTGACACAGCGGGCATTGCCGGGGAGGATAAATCTCGGCCTCCACCTTGAGCAAAGAAGTCAAAGGCGCGCCCAATTGGGGCGGCTCGGCGCTGCGGTCGATAAACGTTCCCACGCCGATAACCTCGCTGCCAAAGCTTTTCGCCAGGGCAATGGCTTCCTTCACCGAGCCGCCGGTGGTGATCACATCTTCCACGGCCAGCACCCGCTCTCCTGGTTGAAGGCTGAAGCCGCGGCGCAGGGTCATGCGGCCATCCACGCGCTCACAGAACAAGGCCCGCACCCGGGTTTGGCCCATGCGGTAAAGCGCCTGTGCCACTTCCTGGGCAATGACCACCCCGCCCAAGGCCGGTCCCAGCACCACCTGAACCTGCTGAGCTTTAAAGCTTTGAGCCAGGGCCCCGGCCAATTGGCCGGCCATGCCGGGATATTGGGTGACCAGAGCGCATTGCAGATACTGGTTGGAATGATTGCCCGAACTGAGGATGAAATGCCCGTTCAGCAGGGCTTGGGCTTCTTCAAACAGCTTGCGAACGTCTTGTGGGTTCATGGGGCTTAAGGGCCTCCTCCATTTCTTCATAAACTGCGCGCACCACGCGCAGGGGATCCGGCGCCTGCAGGATGGGCCGTCCAATCACAATGTAGTCCGCGCCTGCCGCGATGGCTTGACGGGGCGTCATGACACGTTTTTGATCACCGGCCTCGCTGCCGGTGGGGCGTATGCCCGGCGTGAGAATGACAAACTCCGGGCCGCAGGCTTTACGAATGGCCGCAATTTCATGGGGGCTGGCCACCACGCCATCCAGACCCGAAGCTTTGGCCAATTTGGCCAAATGTACCACCTGGGTTTGAATCTTGCGTTTGATGAACAATTCCTCCTCCAGAGTCTTTTGGTTCATGGAGGTTAAAATGGTGACACCCAGCACCAAGGTCCTGGGCTGGCGCATTTTTTTGGCCACATCAGCCGCTGCCTTGGCCGCGGCTTTCATCATGTCCTTGCCGCCGCTGGCATGGACATTGACAATGGTGGCGCCGATGCGGCAGGCATTGGTGACCGCGCTGGCCACGGTATTGGGAATATCGTGAAATTTGGCATCATAAAAAACGCCGAATCCCCGGCGCCGAACATGCATGACTGCCGCCGGTCCGGCGGCGGTCAGCAGTTGGGTGCCGAGCTTGTACTGGGCGACCACGCCTTGCATTTTATTCATCATCAGTTCCGCATTTTTAATGTCGTCCACATCGAGGGCGACAAACAGCCGGTCTTTAACATTTATGGTCATGGCAGGACCTCACTTTCATGCTTTACCACCACCATCAGCCAGCTTTCACGGTAAACCTGACCATCTTCCCCCCGGGCGGTCAGCATAAGTTGATCCGCGCCTTTTTTCCATGGATGGGTAAAGGTAATGCGAAGAAGGCCGGTGGCTTTGTCGATCTTCACAGGATATACTGAAGTGCCGCTCTTGGCAACCAATGTTTTAAACACCGCCGGCGTGCGCATATCATTGCCCAGCGTGACCTCTGCACTGGTGAGCGGGCCCAGCACACGGGCGCCCGGCGCGGGTTGAAAAGCCTGCACCTGCAGGGGCTTCTCATGCAGCAATCGCTTAAAGGTGGTGATACTCGTGCCGTGTATGATCATGGTTCGGTGCCAGCGCACGGGATCTGTATTGACGCTGTTGTTGCCTTTGCAAACCGTAAACATCAACTGATAGCCCGCAGCTTGGGCCGCCGCGGCAGCCTGCCGGTCCCAGAGGCCGTAGGGGTAGGCCAAAGACACCACATCGGTATTGACCCATGCTTCAATTTTTTTCTTGGAGACCGTCATTTACTTGTCCAGACGCTGCTGATGGGCTTGGCTGGTTTCCCCGGAAGCAAAGCTGGTCAGCCGGCCGTGTGTTTTGGTGTGCGAGCCGATCTCATAGCCTTCTTCAGTCAAGGTTTTCAGTTGAGCCGGAGAAAAACCCGATTTGGAGCCTATAAAATCAGTGTAAACAAACAGCGTGGCTTTGTAGCCATGCTTATCCAGAATGGGTTTGGCATAGGTCATGAAGTCCGCGTACCCGTCATCAACCGTGATGAGAACAGGCTTGGCCGGCCAGGCCCGTTTGCCGGCCTTGGCGTCCAGCACTTGCTTGACCGTCATGGGCGTGAACTGTTCCTTGGCAAGGATATCCAGTTGTTCGGCAAAAACCGCTTGCGTGACCGCATAAGCATTGTGCTGGGCGATGGGCCCAAAGCGGTGGTAACAGAGCACGGGAATAACCGTCGCCTGGCTTGCCGCTGTTTCAGCGTGGGCAATGGTTCCTGTGATGATAAACATGATCAAAGCCAGACTGAACCGGATAGGGGGTGATTTAATCTTCATGGGTGAACTCCTTTAGAATCTATATTTCCAACATCTACGTTTTTGCGTAGATGATTTTAGCCCTAGAGGCACGGCATGCCGTACCCCTGCAGCACGCGCAACGTGAGGAGGTCGTAGGTACCCTTAGGTCGGGCATCCATGACAATACGCCCCTGCCATAAAGCAGCATCCTTATTCCGGGTTTCCTGCTTCCGGCTTGTTTTGTTCTGTTTCCCCGAATTTCAATCCTCCTTGTTTGGCCAGGCTGGTCACCAGCCATCCCACCAGAGCGCCGACCACATACCCGGCAAGAACATCCATGGGATAATGGCCGCCCGAGTAAATCGTAAAAAAGCCGATCATCAGCGCCAAGGCCAGCATGGGCCAGCGCAAGCCGGGATCAAGACGGCTGGCCACTACGGCCAGCGCCGCGCTGCTGGCCGCGTGGGTGGAAGGAAAAGACATGGAGACCATGGAAAGGTCGCGCAAGTGCGCCGATAAATGCACTTGGTCCAGCGCCAGAAAAGGCCGGGCACGGTTGAAAAAAGGCTTGAATAAATGGTTCTGAATCACATTGGTGAGAATAACCGCAGCGGCACCGAGCAAAGCCGGCGGCAACACACGGCGCCATCCTTTCCACAGTCCGTAAAGGCAGGCCGCAGCCGCGGCAAAAAGCAGAATCATTTGATCCCGGGCAAAGGCATAGGTCACCCGCGCCAGCCAGTCCGTATACAGGTTGCCATTGATCCAACGGAAGACGGTAACATCAATCTGATATAACTTTTCCAGAACCGCTTGCATCATCCTCTCCTGCCCGCACCCACCAATTGCCTGATCCGGCTGTAGCCCTTGCGCTGCATGTAAGCCTTTAAACCGGGCACCAGGCGCTGCGCCGTTTGCGGATCCCTGAAGGTGGCCGTGCCCACCTGAACGGCCCGGGCACCGGCCAATAAAAATTCAATGGCATCCTCGGGTTGTTCGATACCGCCGCAACCCACGACAGGAATGGACACCGCGCCGGCCACTTTGTATACCAAGTGGAGGGCCACCGGTTTGATGGCCGGTCCGGAAAGCCCGCCGGTGATGTTGGCCAGGACGGGCTGTTGTTTTTCAATGTCCATGCGCATGCCGATCAAGGTGTTGATGACCGTCAGCGCTTCCGCGCCGTTGTCTTCAGCAGCACGCGCCAAAGGCACAATATCAGTGACATTGGGCGATAATTTTACCCATAAGGGTTTGCGCAGGTTTTGGCGCACCTGCCTGACCAGGCGTCCCAGCACTTTGGGATCGCGGCCAAACTCGAGACCACCGGCATGCACATTGGGGCAGGAAACATTGAGTTCCATGCCTTTGACAGCAGGCACGCGGTCGAGTTGTTTGGCCACGGCGATATATTCTTCTTCCAAAGACCCGGCCACATTGGCTATGACCACACAGGGCAACTTGCGCATGGCCGGGGCTTTCTCCCGGCAAAAAGCTTCCAGGCCCACATTGGCCAGACCAATGGCATTAAGCATGCCGGCCCGGCATTCCACCACCCTGGGCATTTGGTTGCCTTCGCGCGGCGCCAGGGTTAGGCTCTTGGCCACCAAGCCGCCCAGGCGGCTATAATCAAGGTAAGGCTGCAATTCCAGGCCGTAGCCGCAGGTACCGGATGCCAGCAGTACGGGATTGCGGAACTTCAAGCGCCCCACGGTCACTGATAAATCGGGGATGGATGTTTTTTTCAGCGTTGCCATGCCACGTCCTCCCCTTTAAAAACCGGGCCGTCCTTGCAGACCCGCTGAAAACGATCCTGAACTTTGACCACGCATCCATTGCAGACACCCAGGCCGCAGGCCATGACTTCTTCCAAGGAAACCTGGCAAGCCACACCATGGCGTTCACACAGCTTGGCCACTGCAGCCATCATAGGCCAGGGACCGGCGCAATAAACGGTAAGCTTCTTATGCTCCTGTTGCAGCCGTTCTTCCAACAGCCGGGTGACCAAACCTTGCCGGCCAAAGCTGCCGTCATTGGTGGTGCAGGCCACCCGGGCGCCGGTTAAGGCCAGCTCCCTGCGCAACAGCAAATCTTCCTCACAGCGTCCTCCGATCATGATCTCCATGGCTGCGGCCTTGGTCTTCAATTTCTCGGCCAGA
>CAYVTN010000006.1:15888-19945 GCA_964454395.1 uncultured bacterium
CAGAAACAACAAAGGTGCCACGCCAAAGCCGCCGCCGATTAATATTGCCGGCCCTTTGCCCTGGTGCTGAAAAGAATTGCCCAAGGGTCCCAGCATATCCAAAAAAGCCTGAAGTGGGGTTTGTCGTAAAAGCGCGCTGCCCTGCCCTACTTCCTTGATAAGCAGTTCGATGGTGTTGCCCCGGCTGCGGCAAATGGAAAAAGGCCGCCGCCAAAAAGGCGCGCCTTCGCCCTTGATGCTTACTTCCACAAACTGTCCCGGCTTGGCCATGCGCGCCAGCCGCGGCGCCTCCAGCACCAGGCGTGTATAAAGTCCAAAATTGTTTTTCTTGATCACTTTGGCAATCATGAGCTTCCTAAAAAAAGGTTGGTCTGCTGATTGGAGTCTGTATCAGCAGGATGGCTGTATGTTATGTACATTTTGCAGGGGCGGGTTTCAACCCCTACAAGGGATAATTTATTCCATGGCCGCCACTTTGGCCTACCCTCTTGGCCTTCAGGCCGTTTTAAACCACTCGTTTTGGTAGACCACTTGACCCGCCACCAACGTCATGGCCACATCACCCGTGACTTCCCAACCATCGAAGGGCGTATTGTCCGATTGGCTGACAAAGGTTTTACGGTTGATGACCCGTTTGCGCTTGGGATCAAAAATCACAATGTCCGCATCATCACCAACAGCGAGGCTCCCTTTGGGAATGCCCAGAATGGACGCAGGTTTGGTGGACATGCTGGCCACCAATTCGGGCAAACTCATGCGGCCCGTGGCCACCAAGGTATGGAGGCACAAGGAGAGGCTGGTTTCGAGCCCGCAAATCCCGGGCGCCGCCTGGTCAAATTCCATCTCTTTTTCCCGTTTGGAGTGGGGCGCATGATCAGTGGCAACGACATCAATGGTGCTGTCACACAAGCCGTCAATCAAGGCCTGCTGATCACCACCCTCGGGAATAGGTGGATTGACCCGCAGATTGGTATCATAGCTTTCCAGACAAGCGTCGGTAAGGGTCAAATAATGAGGTGCTGTTTCCGCCGTGACTTTAACCCCCCGCGCCTTGGCTTCCCTGATCATGCGCACCGCGCCCTTGGTGGACACATGGGGAATGTGAATGCGGCTGCCCGTTTCTTCCGCCAAAATAAGGTCGCGGGCTATCATGATGTCCATGGCCGAGCGGGGCACGCTGGGTAATCCCAGTTTGGCGGACGTGAAGCCGGCATGGGCCACGCCTTTTTTGGCGAGGGATTTGTCCTCTGCATGGTTGATGACCAGCAAATCCAGCATCTGGGCATAGAGCAGGGCGCTGCGCATCAAGGCCGGTGATTCCACCGGGTTGCCGTCATCCGTAACCGCCACCACACCGGCGGCTTTTAGTTCTCCCATCTCCGAGAGTTCCTTGCCGGCCCGGCCTTTGGTAATGGAGGCCAGGGGATACACATTGACCACGCCCTGGGTCTTGGCTTTGGACAGGATTAACTCCACCATGGCCAGATTGTCGATGGGCGGATTGGTGTTGGGCATGCAGGCCACGCTGGTGACACCACCGGCCGCGGCCGCCCGCGTGCCGGAGGCAATGGTCTCCTTGTACTCAAAGCCAGGTTCGCGCAGATGGACATGCATGTCCACCAGGCCGGGCGCCACCACCAGGCCTTGGGCATCAATGACCTGATCGGTCTGCATAAGATCCTGGTCTGCCGGGCCGGTCACTTTAACAACGCGGCCGTCCTCGATCCACAAGCAGCCTGGTTGATGGATGTTGTGCTTGGGATCAATGATGATGCCGTTTTTAATGAGCAGTTTCATCAACCGCACCTCCGGAAAGCAGATAAAGAACCGCCATGCGTACGGCCACGCCGTTGGTGACCTGATTGAGAATCACCGAATGGGGCCCGTCGGCCACCCGCGGTGAGATTTCAATGCCCCGGTTCATGGGGCCGGGATGCATGATCATCACATCCGGTTTGGCCAAAGACAAGCGTCGGGCATTGACGCCGTAAAGGTTGGCGTATTCGCGGGCGCTGGGAAAGAACTGCCCGTCCTGGCGCTCCAGTTGGATGCGCAAAATGTTGATGACATCGGCATCCACCAGGGCGTCTTCCAGACGATGATGCACCTCCACGCCCAGTTCTATAAAACGCCTGGGCACCAACGTGGCCGGACCGACCACGCGCACCTTGGCGCCGAATTTTAAAAGCCCGTGAATGTTGGAGCGGGCCACGCGCGAATGGGTGATGTCTCCCACGAGGGTGATGATTTTCTTTTCCAGGGCGCCTTTGCGTTCACGGATGGTGAACATGTCCAGCAGGCCCTGGGTGGGATGTTCATGAGTGCCGTCGCCGGCGTTGATCACGTGGGCTGCAACGTTCCTGGCCACCAGGGCCACCGCGCCCGAACTGGAATGGCGCATGATGATGGCCTGCACATTCATGGCCTGGATGTTTTTAACCGTATCGAGCAGGCTCTCGCCTTTTTTCAGGCTCGACGAGGAAGCTGTAAAATTGACTACATCCGCCGAAAGGCGCTTGGCCGCCAGTTCAAAGGAAGTGCGGGTACGGGTGGAGGGCTCGAAAAATAGATTGATGACGGTTTTGCCGCGCAGGGAAGGAACTTTCTTAATGGGCCGTTGCACCACTTCTTTAAAGGATGCGGCCGTATCCAGAATTTCAACGATTTCTTCCCTGGATAATGCTTCCAGCCCCAGCAGATCTTTACGTTTAAGCCCCACGGCCGGCCTCCTGTTTCAACATCGATGAATTGTCCAACTTTTGCAAATTATTTGTAACTACTCAGTACCTTTCACCGCAAAGGCGCAAAGGACGGAAAGTATTTTTTTTACAGTCAGACTTCAATCTGAAAAAAATAAAAGAAAGATGTTTGGGCTTTCCTTTGCGCTCTTTGCGCCTTTGCGGTGAATGATCTCCATTAATCAGAAGACCTGAGCAGTTACAATTACTTTTCAATATAAACACCTTCGTCCCGCTCGTCTGCATTGATGGTGACAATGACTTTCTCACTGCGCGCGGTGGGAATATTTTTGCCCACAAAGTCGGGATGAATGGGAAGTTCGCGATGGCCGCGGTCAATGAGTACGGCGCATTGGATGACTTGAGGACGGCCGTAATCATTGAGCTCATCCATGGCCGCCCGTATGCTCCTCCCCGTGAAAATCACATCGTCCACCAGCACCACCTTTTTATCATTCAAGCTGAAAGGTAGGTCCGTAGGCTGCTGGCTTTTTTTAATACTGGCCCGCGTATGGCCATCATCGCGGTGGAAGGTGATGTCCAGTGCGCCCACCGGTACCTTGACCTTCTCGATCTGTTCGATCACCCGAGCCAAACGATGGGCCAACTCATCGCCCCTTTTGACAATGCCCACCAACACCACGCCGGCCACACCGTTGTTGCGTTCACAAATTTCATGGGCGATGCGTCTCAGGGCACGGCGAATATGTTCATGATCCATGATTTCTTTTCGATGGTCTGCCTTCAAGCGTCCTCCTTGGCGGGGATGGGGCATCACCCGCAATCCGCTGTCCAGGGCTGGCAGAAAGAGTAAACATGGAAGGGTACTGTACTATGGCGGAAGACCCGGCCTGCATCCTTTCCAGCCTCTCCGAACCAGTTTAAAGGATTGGGGATTATTGTGGTAACCGTAATGGCACCTGCATTGATCAAGGTGCATTTTTAATGGTCAGCATACATGGCCTATGCCTATCTGTCAATACCGGTTGTGGCACAAGGGGCAAGGGCGTATGGTCATTGCTGCCCGAATCAAGGGTATGGTCATTCCCGTCGTGGGACCTATCTCTTATTCAGGATTGAATTGATAATTCTTCGGCTGCACTTTATTAATCAGATGCTGTGTTCGCAACTTAACTTTGACAAATTTTCTTTTTCGGGCTTAAAGCGGGGCCACGGGACTGGTTGACCACGGGTATTGTCCTCACCTGTGCCCGGAAACCTTTGAAATCACGGGTGATGCCCATCCTTTAGCAGTCCCGTTGCTTCTAGGAGCCTGTCGGACTTTTTTGTTTGATGATATGGTATAATAACGAAGTTCC
>CAYVTN010000007.1:0-11069 GCA_964454395.1 uncultured bacterium
CAGCAAAAAAGGTAAGGCTCCTTTTAAATGACCCTTGTCCCTGATGCCCAACCTCATCTTATCAACCAGCCGCAGCAATGGTCCGATTTGTTGCGGCGGCTGCAAAGGGTGTCCCTGTTGGCGGTGGATTTGGAAAGCAATGGGTTTCATTGTTATCCTGAAAAGGTCTGCCTGATCCAACTGGGGTTTCATCGTCATATTGCCCTGGTCGACACCATTGCCTTGCCCCGCCTGAAGGGGTTAAAGGAACTTCTGGAAAACAGAGCCATTACCAAGGTATTTCATTCTTGTGACAATGATGTGCGCGCCCTGCAGCGCGATTTCCATATTCATGTAAAGAACATTTTCGACACCGCCCTGGCGGCCAAACTGACAGGATCCACCCACCTCGGTCTGGCCAATGTACTCAACGAGTTTTTAGGCATTACGCTGGACAAAAACAAAAAAATCCAGCGTCAGGACTGGTCGAAACGCCCCCTGGATGATGCCTCCCTGGCTTACGCCGCGGCTGATGTGCATTATCTGCCAACGCTGAAGCGGTTATTGGGAAGGCAATTAATCCAATTGGGACGGTTGACTTGGTTTCAGGAAGAAAGCCGCTGGTTGGAAAAAATCACCTATCAGCCGCCGGCAACGCCGGAGAACTTGTTCTGGCAGGTTAAAGGCGTAAAAACGTTAACCGGCCGCCAAATGCGGTTGCTGCAATCACTTTGCGTTTTACGGGAACAACTGGCGCGCGATTTTAACCGGCCGCCCTACCGCGTTATGTCGAATGAAACATTATTGCAGCTTGTCCAAAAACCGCACCAGCCTTACCATGAGCTCAAGGGCCTGGGCGCCATTTTACGGCACAAAAAAGTTAAGGACCTGCAGGAGGCCATCAAACAAGGGTTGCATGGCAAACCCATCAATCCCAATGACCGTCCGGTTTCCGGCCGTGCCCGCAAAAGCAAAGTGGATAAAGAGTCCTTACAGCGCTTAAAACAATGGCGTGAGAGGGAAGCCTTGAAATTTAAAGTGGATCCCTCCATTATATGGCCCATGCAGGCCCTGGAAGCATTGGCCCAGCAACCACAGCTTATCTTTCAGCCCGGCGCCCTGCCGGAAGTCCGCCAGTGGCAGAACAAACACTTCAAACGGGCTATAGTAGATCTGTTGGCCCATCAAGAACAGCCGGAGGAGTAACCATGGGGATCATTGGAAATTATTTTTCAAAGTACAGTGAGATTTTTGTCGACTTTTTGTTCACGGCCGGCCCTAAAATCGTGGCCGTTATCCTGGTTTTTCTGGCGCTCAATTTCATATTAAAGTATCTGCTGAAAGTTTTGGAAATGTTTGTCAGCAATAAAATGTTCAAACAGATCATGGAGGAAACCGAGGAAGAACTGGAAAAACGGGTGCGCACCATGTTGAACATTTTAAGAAAAAGCGCCTATACCATCCTGTGGAGCGCGGCTTTGCTGGTGATTCTGTCACAATTGGGCATCAACATCGGTCCGATTCTGGCCACCGCCGGCGTGCTGGGCCTGGCCATAAGTTTCGGCGCGCAAAGCCTGGTCAAGGACCTGATCAACGGCCTGTTTATCATCATTGAAAATCAAATCCGCATTGGAGATGTGGCCGTGATTAATGGCACCGGCGGCCTGGTGGAAACCATCAATTTGCGCACGGTTACGCTCCGTGATTTGGCGGGCGTGGTTCATATTTTCCCCAATGGATCCATCAATTCCATTTCCAACATGACTTACGGCTGGTCGGCTTACGTGTTTGACATCGGCGTGGCTTACAAGGAGGACGTGGACCATGTTTCCAAGGTGATGGTCACTGTGCTGGAAGACATGCGTCAGGATGAAAAATACAAGAATCTGATTCTGGAAGAGATGGAGTTGTTTGGTGTCGATGATTTTGCCGATTCAGCGGTGGTCATCAAGGCCCGCGTCAAGACCAAACCCAACAAACAATGGGAGGTGGCCCGTGAATACCGCCGGCGCTTAAAAAAAGCTTTTGACGAGGAAGGCATTGAAATCCCATTTCCGCACCGCAGTATTTATTTCGGAGAAGTGAGCCAGGCCTTCAAAGTGCTGCTGGAACAGGCGAAGGGCAGGGATGCGAAAGGGGAACTTTAAGGCGGTCGGGTCCGGATGGATCGTGGGTGGTTTTTTGAAGGTAGGCGAGGCGCCTATTTTCTATTCCTGTTTGGCATACTGACCGTTTGGAAGACGGCTTTTTAGAAGGCCCTTTTATCACATTGACTTGCTGAAAAGGGAATGCTAGAGTGAAAGGGATGTCAAGTCCGGGGAGGAGAGATACCATGAAAAAAATCAAATTTTTCTCTTTATCCACTTGTATCTGGTGCCGCAAAACCAAACAGCATTTGGATGAATTCGGCGTAGATTATGAACAAGTGGTCATGGATAAGCTGGAAGGGGATGAAAAAGCCGCAGCCATGGAAGAATTGGCCAAATATAATCCTAAAAAGAGTTTCCCCACCCTGGTTTTTGGGGAAAACAATATTGTCGTGGGCTTCAAGCCCGATGACATCCGGGCTGCCATGAACAAAAAGGAGTAAGACTTATGTCCCTGCGCGAAAAAGTGGACCAATTAAAAGCGAAGGTGGAAAAGAGGGGATACTTTCTCAATCCCGACCTTACCATGACCGACCCTCTGGTGGAATCGTTGTTGGTCAATGAAGAACGCTACGGTTATCAATTCTGTCCCTGCCGTTTGGCCAGTGGTGACTACACGCAGGATGTGGATTTAATTTGCCCCTGTGATTATCGTGACCAGGATATCAATGAATACGGAACCTGCTTCTGCGGGTTGTACGTGAGTCAAGAGGTGGTTATGGGAAAACAACAGGTTGAGCCAATACCGGAACGAAGGGAATCACCACGGAGTGAATTAAAAACCTGGCGCTGCAACGTTTGCGGATATGTCAGCATCCGTCCCCATGCTCCCAATATTTGCCCTATTTGCGGGGTGACCCACGATCGTTTTGAGGAATACGAGCTCTGTTGACATAGTCCTATAGATTTTGTATTTCCAACATCTGGATGGAAAGCAAAGTAGGGGCGTATTGCCTACGCCCCTACCCACGCCAAAGACAGCAAGCCGCAAGACCTTGCAAGTGTTTGCTTCCGGTTTTGTCGGCTTGGGGGAAGGGTAGGAGATAGCATGAAACCATTGGCTGCCATTGTTTTTTTCGGAATAATCGCTTCGTTAGTGGCCGGATGTGTGACCCTGGGCCGCCCCATTCCCGCCCAGGTGGCACCCTCCATTGTCATAGGTCAAACCACGCGCGCCGAGATCGAAGCACAGTTGGGTCCCCCTTACCGGGTAGGACTGGATTCGGGCAATCCTTCGGTGACCTATCTCTATTACCGTATTGGCCTGTTTATTCAACCGGTCACCACAGACCTGACCGTTGTTTTTAATGCCGAAGGTAAAGTTCAATCTTATGATTACAATACCAATCAAACTGACGCTCCCGGCGATGATGAGCAAAGATAAGGCCGGGCGTCAAGTCTTGATTAAAGGGTCACTTTCATCAGGCTATCCTATTTTAAATGGCGCGCTGAAGCGCCGCCCGATGCAATCTTGGAATTGAAATGATGGTCAAGTCTTCCTTGCGAGTAAATTTTCTATCCCTTTTTCTGACTTCGATTATTCTCCTTCCTTTATGGCTGCCGGCAACAGCCCTGGCCAAGATGGATAAACCAACGCTGACCGTGGAGGATTTTTTCCGGTTTATCCGCTCCAAACGTTACGAAGATGCCGCCGACCTGCTCAGCCGGAATGACAAAAACAATTTCAAGACCATGCTCGGCAAACTTAAAGCCAGCGGCCAGGCCGATGCCGCTAAAACCTACAGCTTGGGCGTGCTGGTCAAAGATCAGTTTTTTCTCATGCACGGCCAGGAAAACAGTAAAATGGCTAAAAAATCGGGAGACGGCGATGTTATTCTGCCCAATAAAATCGGTTTCTATGTCCCCGGGCAGTATTATATTGTGGGCAATTATGCCGTGGTGTTTACCCGCGAGATCTATGACCTGGCAGAGGAGAAAACCGGTCCGGTTCGCGATGATCCAAGGAAGCTCTGGGTTGATCCGACCAACGATCTGTCCAAAATCCGCGATGAGGCTTATTTCAAGCGATGGTGGGCGTGGGAAAACAACTTTTTAACCATGCCCGGCGTGCTTTGGCTGGTCAAAGAACGGCAGGAGTGGCGTATTGATCTATTTTCCGGATCGGTCCCCAAAACAGCTTTCCGGGGCGTCCTGAAATGGCATTTCGGCCGCGATATTTTCGCCGATATGGCCGCCGCCGGCAAGCGGAAAAAGCCCCGGGCCAAACCGTCTCAGGCGCCGCCCAAAGCCAAACACTGAAGACGCCCGACAAGGTCAATCGGCAGAGCGGGTGGTTGTATATGGAACGACTATTTTGGTCCCGGCTGTAAAGAAGGTCAAACTAATCTGCGGCCGCGCATGCTTAACCTGCGGAATTAAACCGCTTTTTTCCGCCGTCAAACGCAAGGGTATGGTCTGGTGCGGGGGAATGGCAACATGTGCTTTTAACGCCTCCATCATATAATCATAGCGATCAAATCGGATATGCCCCAAAACGCGCTCCAAGGTCAGAGGATAATTATTGGGATTGGACAGCGTCATCTCCTGGGCCAGACGGTCCCCCTTTTTGTTGATCAACAACCTGCCCGGGACCAGGACAGGTTCATCGGGAAGCTTCAGGGTTGTTTCATAGTCCACTTCCATCACTTCCTTGCGTCCCTCCTGACTTTCCGTTTTAATCCATGCCTGACAGCGAACCGCCATAGGCCCTTTCAACCGGCCTTCCAGAACATCCCGCCTGATTCGGACCGGCAAGACCACTTGTTTGACTTCAAAACTCAGAACACTGGGTAATTGGTCAAATACCCTGATGACGTTAACCTTTTGGTTAAAACTAATGACCAATTTTATCTTTTGGATATTCATGGTTAGGGGATTGGCGTTTTTTAATTTAAGTTGACCTTGAAAAAAGAGGTTGTCTGGTGTTATGCTGGTAAGCTGGAAATCGGACAAAAGGCTCCGGGGTGGGTCAATGACGCTCATAGTGGCGCAGGCAGTCAAAAGCATCAAGCCTGCCATCCAGGACAATGCTAATTTCATGAATATATCTCCAAAGGGTTACAGGATAATATAGTTTTATCAAATCATTATCAACCTTGGCAAGCGGATAAAATGATTTAGATGAAGAACCCTTAGAGTAAAGCGGGGTCAATGTGATGCAAACTAAAATAAGAAAAGACCATGAATATGTAGATGCTGCGAAAAAGGGCGATGTAAGAGCTTTTGAAATGCTGGTGAAATCAAACAGCAGTTATATTTATAATTTAGCCTATAATTTAAGCGGCGGTAATCAAGCCGAAGCTGATGATTTGGCGCAAGCCACTTTTATTCGAGCTTTTAGGGGTATAAAGAATTTTGAAGGACGGTCCGAATTTAAAACATGGCTGCATAGGATCACGGTGAATTTATGGAAAAATACGGTTAGAAGCCAAAAAAGAAGGAAATACTTTCAACACCAAAGCATTAATGAGTCACCTAAAGATGAGAGTGACGGGCCGCAGCTGGTCATCAGGGAATCAGGACTAGATCCGATGGAGAGGACGGCACAGAGTGAAACTTCTGTGATCGTCAGAAAAGCTATTGATAATTTACCGCCCGATGAAAGGGAAGTGATTGTGCTGAGGGATTTGGAAGGTTATGCTTATGAAGAAATCGCGACGATGTGCGCTATTCCTCTGGGCACGGTAAAATCCAGATTATCAAGGGCAAGAAAGCTCTTAAAAATAGCTTTGGAACCAATAGTAAGGAGTTAGTCATGACCTGTAATGAATGCTCAGAATTACTTTCGCAGTACATTGATAAGGAAGTATCCCGCCAGGAAGAAAAAAACATCAGCGAGCATTTATCCCGGTGCAAACAATGCAAAGATGAGTATGAGACGATGTGTCATGCCATAGAGTGCGTTTGCCAAAATCTGGAATGTGTGGAACCGCCTTTGGATTTTCATGAGCGGGTCATGTCCAAAATCAAGGGTCACAGCCGGGTGGTTAAGGTACGCTGGCCTCTGTGGGGAAGTCTGACCTTTGCCAGCTTGGCGGCTGCGGCGCTGTTGCTGGTTACCTTGCTTTTTTCCCCTTTTCAAAATCCGAAAAATTTTGCCAAACTTAATATGCGGCAGGCGGCGGCAGCGAAGGTCGCACAGCCCGTGAGTGCACCCAAAATGGTTCAACCCTGGGAAAATTTTGACCAGGAAAGCAAGGTGGTGGCCAAAAACAATGTGGCCTTACCTCCGGTGGCGGGCGGCCTGACCTATCCCACCTCCATGGTACGGGCCGTGGCCTTTGGCGAACAACCTGTCTCCAGCGCCCCTCCGTCGGAGACCACGTCAAACGCTCCTTTGCTTTACCGTCAAAACCATGAATGGAGCGGGGAAAATTCCTCCATCAAGGTACGGAAACATTTTATTGTCAACAATCCGGAAGAAGCCCGGCAGCTATGGAAAACCTCGGGCATCACGCCGCTGCCTTTGAATAATATGGATTGGAATCAAAAAGCATTGGTGGTGCTTTTTCTCGGCGCCAAATCCGGCCGGGGTTATGATATTCAACTGAAGCGCCTGGAAAAACTGAAGGATCGTCTGATGGTTTATTATCATGTCACGTCGCCGAAGAAGACCGCCTCATCCGGCACCTCCCATCCTTTTATTGCTTTCGAGCTGGATCGGTCCAACCTGCCCGTTGAATTCACGGAAGAATAATATTTTTCATCCCCCTGCGAGAGGAGTCGACCTTTGAGCAACGAACAACTTCACCAGCTGTCTGTGAGAATAGAAAAGCTGCGGGGGTATCTTTGACGTCCCTGGCAAAGAAAAAAGGACACAGGAAATTGAAACCGCCCTTGCCGACCCTGACATATGGTCGGACCAGCAAAAAGCCAAAGCCTTGAACGGCGAATTGTCCAAGCTGAAAAAAGATCTTGCCTTTTATGGCCAATTAACGCACGAGTTGGAAAATCTCTCCACGGCAGCCCAGTTGCTTGAGGAAGCCGGGGAAGATCAGGAGTTATTGGCCGACCTTCAGGAAGGCACCCAAAAGCTAAACCGTCTTCTCAATGAATTTGAATTCACCTTTATGCTTTCCGGTCCCAACGACCGCGACGGCGCCATTCTTTCCATCCATCCCGGCGCGGGCGGAACGGAATCCCAGGATTGGGCCCAGATGCTGCTACGCATGTATCAGCGTTGGGCGGAACGTAAAAGATACAAAATCGTCTTATTGGATTACCAGCCCGGCGACGAGGCGGGTATTAAATCGGTCACGCTCAACATCCTGGGCGATTTTGCTTTTGGCTTTCTGCGTTCGGAAAAGGGCGTCCATCGCTTGGTGCGGATTTCTCCCTTTGATGCCAATAAAAGGCGCCACACCTCCTTTGCCTCGGTGGACGTGATTCCCGATGTGGAAGACGAAGTCGAGGTGGATATCAGGGATGAAGACCTGCGCATTGATGTCTTTCGTGCCTCCGGCGCGGGCGGCCAGCACGTGAACAAAACCGAATCAGCCGTGCGCATCACCCATTTGCCCACCGGTATTGTCGTCCAATGCCAGGAAGACCGCTCTCAAATTAAGAATCGCGCCAACGCCATGAAGGTCCTGAAAGCCAGGTTGTATGTCCTGGCCCAGGAGGAAAAAGCCGCCCAGAACAAGGATTTATACGGGGAAAAAATGGGCATTGCCTTTGGGAGCCAGATCCGTTCCTATGTCTTTCATCCCTATAACCTGATTAAAGACCACCGCACCAATGTTGAAATCGGTGATGTGCAGCGGGTGATGGATGGAGAGTTGGATCAATTAACCGAGGGCTATCTTAAACAAAATCAAAAACAATCGGCCGCATAATTCTTGTTGGATATTGTAGGGTACAGGCAACTTGGCCCGCGTATGCTGGGATGCCTGTACCCTGCATTTTCCGGTTCTTGTCAGAGGAAGGCTATCAATCATGACCAAAAATGCATCCCGCTTGAGGTGTTACATCCCCGCTTGCCTTAAGCTTGCCTTTTGGTGCTTGCTTTTACCTGTCTTCACCTCGATGTTGTTGCTGGTTGTCCCCGCCATGGGGCAGGAGAAGGAGAAGCCTGATCAGCCTGAACTCCATCAGGATATCGTCTTCTCGCGTATCATCATTTATGATGTTCGAGGGATGAACCGCAATGAATCGGCCATGATCATGGAACAGAAAAAGGGCAGGGTCACCATATGGTATCAGAATTATCTGGGCAAAAGGCACGGCACCATCCCTATGGACGACTACCAGCAATGTTTCTTTGCCATGAAGGCGGTCAATCATTTCGCCCTCCGAAAAAATCACCGCGGCCGGCCCCTGCGCCGTAATGCCGCCAAAGGCAGCATCACCCTGGCATGGAAAACCGCGGCCAATGAAAAACAAATCCGCACCATCCAATATTATGCTCCTGAAAACACCCTCGATGAATTTCGTATTGCCTTCAACCACGTCTGGGCCTTGTCCCGTTATGCCATCCTGTCCGCTTCTTCCCTGAGCAGCAGTCATTTGGTTTTTTTGGAGAATGGGCTTTATTTCATGTCCGGCACCGGCTGGCTGACCGGGGACGAAATCCGCTCGGCGGTGGATTATCAGATCGGTCTGGGCAATGGCCGCAAGTTGGCGGCCGCCATCTGGTCCACCCTGGACCAGCCTTTTTCTTCCCAGAGTGAATTTAAAAACCGTAAATTCTTGTTCTTTTGCGTGAAAAAAAGTATGTTAACTATCGGCACGCCTGCCATGGAATACCTCGGCAGCCTTGGTCCCATGAAGCAGGCGGATAAAAAGGAGTTGTCCCGCCAGATTTTGCAGGAGTTGTCCCGCCCCAAGGAATAAACTTTAATTATGGTTGAAAACACCCGGCCATAACTGCCCGCCGTTTAAGAGTTGCATATTGCCGTGGTTTAATATTAAGCTTATATTGTCCCTTATCGACACTGTAATAAACCGGCCAAGCCGGAATAAAAACATAGGGCGTGTGCAGGGAACAGTCGCGACTGTTCCCTGCACATTATTTACCCCGACCGGGTGGAGATATTGTTATGATAGGGACGCCATCAGCTGCGAAAAAAGCGTAGACGTGGAAAATACAGAATCGTCTCGCGAAACTTTGGTTAGGCAGATAGGAAACCATATGCGATTATTGGTCGTAACGCTGGTAAGTTTAAGCTGTTTCTTTTTTACTGCTCAGGGCATGCCGGAAGCAGCTGCGTTCGGCCAAAACAAGATGCACACCCGTGCTTTTGACTGGCAGGTGCTGGAGACCGGGCATTTTGAAATCCATTATTATCCTGAAGAAGAGAAGCTGGCCCAGGAAGTCTGCCGCTACGCGGAAGAAGCCTTTCAGCAGGACACGCAACTATTGCATTATACCCCCACCCAAAAAACACCGCTTTTCCTGTATCGTGATCAGATTGATTTCCAACAAACCAACATTAGTCCGCAAATCATCGGCGTGGGCACCGGCGGTTTTACGGAACCTTTCAAAAACCGCATCGCTTTGCCGGCGCCAACGTCGCCGCATCTGCTCAGGGAAGTCATCACCCACGAATTCATCCATGCCCTGCAATTTGACATTCTCTATGGCGAAGGCATTCGTTCCTTCAGGATTTATAAGGGTTATTTAATTCCTCTGTGGGTAATGGAGGGGCTGGCTGATTATGCCGCCGGCCGCTGGGACAGCGTGGACGAAATGATTATTCGCGATGCAGTCATCAACCACCGCCTTTCCTCCTTGATGCTTTTGGAAGGCTTCTCCCATTTGGACGATGTCTACCTGGCCTACAAGGAATCCCAACTGGCCATCCACTACCTGGCCCAAACCTACGGGCAGGAAAAGGTCGCCTCCTTTTTTATGAGATTCAGAAACCAGGTATCCGTTTCCCAGATTCTTCGCGAAACCACGGGCCGCGGCTTGGAGGAATTCAACCGCGATTTTTTTTACTGGCTGCAGCAACGGTATTGGGCTCAAACCAAGGGCCGGTCGAGCCTGAATGATACGGGACCTCTGTTGGATCCGCTACCCAAAGGCCGTTTGGTCAATACCAGCGGTGCCGTATGGTCGCCGGACGGCCGTCATCTAGCTTTTGTATCCAATAAAGAAGGTCCGGCCAAAGTCTTTTTAAAGCCCCGGGGAGAACGACATTCATCCTTTGTCATAAATGATCATCCTTTTGAAGCGGTGATCACCAAGGGCCGGCCGCTGACCTGGTCTCCCGACAGTTCCAGGCTGGCCTTTTTCGCCCAGGAACAGGGCAAACAATTTCTTTATACCCTTGACGTGGCCGGCCGTTCACTTAAGCGCTGGAAGGTGCCTTTGGCCGGCATGTCATCGCCCTTCTGGTCGCCCGACGGTCAAAACCTGCTTCTGACGGGCGCGGACAATGGCGTATCCGATATCTACCTGTGGGACTTCAGACGCAAGGCTTTGGTCCAACTCACCCATGACCGCTGGGCGGATGCCACGCCCTGCTGGTCTCCGGACGGCAAGACCGTGGTCTACAGTTCAGAGCGTGAAAATCATTGGCAGTTGGTCAGCTTGCCCCTGCCCGGCCCGGGAGAAGCCGTGGTTTTGACCTCTGATGACCACGATCATGTTCAGCCCATGTTTTCACCGGATGGCAAACAATTGCTCTACAGTTGTGATGAAAACGGGGTTTTTAACCTGTATGCCCGCTCCTGGGAAGGGCAGGACAGCACCAGGCTGACCAATGTGGTAAGCGGTGCCTTTCAACCGTGCATGAATACAAGCATGCAAAAGATCAGCTTTACCGGATATGAGAACGGCCAGTGGGGCATACGGCTTATAAACCTGGACAACAGCACACCGGTAACAGCCCCCGGCGGCAAATCCCGAACCGTTACTGCAGCGCTGCCCAAACCGACGGCGGAACCGGTGGCGCAACTATCCTGGCCCTCGACCGCCGCCGGTAACACCACCTCCTCCCG